>CALLLY010000097.1 GCA_938008205.1 uncultured Granulosicoccaceae bacterium | reverse complement strand
GTTTTTCACCAGAATCTACAACGTTGTAATCCGACTATTCGTACTCATACACAGGTGCCCATTGCTCACCCCAGGCCTCTCTCCAGAAAGCCTGGCGCATAGAGTTTTGTATAGGTGCACCACCTGTCCACAAATCGGCTTCAGCTCGAACATGCCTGCGAAAGAACTCGGTCAGCATCGCACTGAGTTCTGCCTCGGTGTTTTTATACGCTTCCATGCCCGACAAATTTTTAGTCTCTTGCGGGTCATTTTCGACATCGTATAGTTCATCACCTATACCCTGATTTGTCGGCCCATCGAAACGCTTGAACAACACCCATTTCTGCGTTCTGATGACACGTGTTTCCTCCTGCTCCGAGTACACCGCGTCATCCCCCCAATCTACCGGCATATCACCTTTCAGTACAGGCATCAGGTTGCGGCTGGGCAACTTATCACCGGGTTCGGGCACAACGACACCAGTGTGGTCGAGTATGGTTGCGTATAGATCCATATTCGACACCATCAGGTTTGATACTTGCGCTTCAGACACTGCGCCTTTCTGCCGCACGATTAACGGAATAGAATGCGCAGCACGATGAAGGTTAGATGGGAAACTTGACCCGCCATGCCCCCAGAAACCATGCTGCCCAACGGACAGGCCGTGGTCCGTAGTAAAGACAAGCAGCGTGTTGTCATCTATACCCAGCTCCTCCAGTGACGCCATAATTTCACCCACGCCATCATCAACCATAGATATTTGCGAATAATAGTTGCGCAGGGTTGCCAGATCATTGGGCGCTCGCATTAACATAGAAAAATCAAGATCAGCGGTGGAACCCGCCTGATTCATCAGAAACCCGTCTACCGCCTTTTTACTGAGTGCTTCCCGCGGGATAGAATTCATCGGGCAGTCAGCGTAGCGTTTGGTATGGCGATTTTCATCGGTCTCTTTTGTAGCTGGCCAGTGACCATAGGGCGCCGGGTACGGCAAAAACAGAAAAAACGGATTGTCTGATGCCACCTGCTCTGCCATAAACTCCGTGGCTTTACTGGTAAAAAAATCAACCGAATGACCGGGCTGATCATACACTTTACCGTTATCATAAATACGATTGCGATAAAAACTGCGCACATGCCCGTCTTCCAGAGTTACCCAGTGATCGAACCCTTCGGCGGGTGTTGTGGGCTCACCCAGATGATACTTTCCGACCAGCGCCGTGGTATAGCCATCAGCCTGCAAAAGACCCGGCAAAGTTTGCATACCATTCAACGCATGCCAGCCCGCAGGCCACTCCTGCATGTTTCTGTCGTCTATCCATGAATGCACACCATGCTGAGAAGGCAATGTGCCGGTCAGTACCGATGCCCTGCACGGCGAACAGAACGCGTTAGGACAAAAGGCGTTATCAAATTTCACCCCCTGACTGGCAAGCCGGTCCAGGTGTGGGGTGTACACCTCTGAGTTACCGTAACAACCCAGTGTTGACGCCTGTTGATTGTCGGTAAAAATTAGCACTATATTGGGTTTTTTCTTCATTTTTTTATCCGTGTTATTTACTGCGTCGACCCCGTGCAGGCACGCGCTGCTTCTTTTAACTCAGGATTGATTGCTGGAACAGGGCGAGCAACGCCACCAAATTCTCACTGCCTACTACTAATCGTACATACGTGGCTAAAGGCACGTATTTTCACAGATCAGTTGCGCAGATCAATTCCCCCTGTTCGCCTTCCGCAGCTGCTGACACAGGGTAATCACTAATTACAGTAAGACATCAATAACTCAATTGGCGAACCGGTTGCAGCACATTAGCGCATTAAAACTCAGATATGCTTTGGGCCAATCAATTTCTCCAGGCGACTGTCACGGGCACTCTGGTTAGTCAGTGCCTAACAATAATTGAATTGGGTGTCCGTGTATCACTCAGTTGCTTTCCTGATCCGGGTGGCTGTACAACACGTTGGTTCAGAAGTCTCCGCGACATTCCCGACAACAGAACAAAATCACATTAAGTGTCCTTGGGACACTACTCTTTTGACAGGCATACTGCAATGTTTGAACGGTGAGACCGGGAGCTCATAACTGGCAACGCTCGGCACGGTGGCGCTAACAAATGAATCTGCTATCATGCTCCTCAGTGCGCAATTGAAGCGCCTCCCGTCCGCGGCAAGGGATTATCCCATTCAATTCTTGTTTCGCTGAAATTAGCCTCTTTTCAGCCTGATATCGCGGACGCAGGCATTGATGAAAGGAGGTCTTCATGACCCGTTCTCTGCCAGACAAGCCAAGTATAAGCCTGCTAAAGAAGCAAGCAAAAAAACTGCTTCGAGAGGTTCGTAAAAACAGCCCCAATGCTTTACAAGCCGTAGCAGAGCATCACCCCAAAGCCGCGGCATTTTCCGGCCTTCGAGATGCTCAGTTAGTCATTGCCAGAGGGTACGGTTTTGCCGGCTGGCCCGATCTGATCGAAGCGGTGGAACTTGCCTTAGATTCACAAAAAAACTTGTCTGAAAAGTCAGCGCTTTTGATTCAGCTGGGCTGTCTGCAATACAGCGGCCGCGATACACTGCGAAACTATCAGCGGGCGCGCAGGTTATTATCCGCAAACCCTGAAATTTCACGTTATAGTTTTTATACCGCATTGGTTGCAAACAACCTGAGCGCGGTTTCGGATTATCTGCAAGCCGATCCGGCACTGGCGTCGGCCACCGCCGGCCCGCTCGACTGGCCGGCATTGCTGTATGTGACCTATAGCAGAATAGGCGAACCCAGGGGCCAGCAGCACTCACTGTCAATCATCAGGCAACTGCTGAATGTGCGGAGCAAGCCCGGATTCGCACGTGATACTGAACGACACCTATCGATTCACTGCACTAACGGGTGCCATGGGTGAAGGTGAACAGGGTATAAATCAACCTCCCCATCAATATGCAGATGAAATCGTAGCGCTGCTGCTGGACGCTGGAGCAAATCCGAACGAGGGACAGGGTTTGTACAACACAATGTTTACCGATAGCGCCGATAAATGGCTTGCACTGCTGCTGAAAAGTGGCTTGAAAGCAAGCGACCCGCTTAACTGGAACGACAGCGGTAATGACGCGCAGGTATCAACACTGGATTACCAGCTATCCAGCGCCATTGACAGCAATCGTTTACCACGGGCAACACTGTTGTTAAACGCTGGCGCCAACCCCGATTGCCGCAACACCTACAATGGCAGAGCCATACATACCAACGCACTGCTGGCAGGTCATACCGCGCTGGTAAAACTGCTCGAGGACAGTGGAGCAAAGCCCGAAGCACTTGATGTCACAGACCGGTTTAAACTTGCCTGCGTACGTGAAGACCACGACTCTATAAAACAATTACTAGCCACGCATCAAACATTAAAAGAGGATGCATCGCTTCTGCACGCAGCAGCCGAATATGCAGAGTCGAGTGTGGTAATGGCATTAATCGCTCAAGGGTTTGATATTGACGGGCAGTCGAAACACGGCCGAACACTTCTGCATCACTTCGCTCTGAGCAACGATACAGAGATGATCGAAGCGCTGCTCCGCCTGAATGCCCGAACAGACATCCGCGATCATTCATATCACAGCATCGCCGCCGGCTTCGCGGCCTACAGTGCTGCATATGAGGCCATGCGTCTGCTACTGGATAAGTCTGACTCGCTACTGGATGCGGTGAGCTGCGCCTATCTGGAAAGAGCACAAGCCATTGTCGAATTGAACCCGGACGCTATCCACCATCGAACCGAACAAGGCAACACGGTGCTGCATGTTATTGGCATGTGGCTGCACGACGAACCAGAATACGATTCGTATACCGCATTAGTGGAGTGGCTGATTTCAGCAGGTGCCGATATCAATGCCAAAAACAGCATGAATCAAACGCCGATCGAATTCAGTCTTGCCAACGGATCCGAGACGCTGGCGGAACTCCTGTCTGGTTAGAAGGTTACGCCTCAGCGAGCGGCGCGCTGTTGCGCCGCTAACAAACCGGATGTCTTTGCAACCGCATCACTATTTGATCGGAGGTAATTCGCCACTGCTAGTGCATGAGTGATTCCAAACTTGCGAAAAGAGCAGCTTTAAAACACCAAAAAATATTTGCAGCATCCTGTAGCAAATGGCAGAAAGAATCGGTATAGTGCGCCGCTGCGCCGGGTGCTTAGCTCAGCTGGGAGAGCATCGCCCTTACAAGGCGAGGGTCGGGGGTTCGAGCCCCTCAGCACCCACCACTTACCATAGCGCATTTTATTGGAGCGGTAGTTCAGTTGGTTAGAATACCGGCCTGTCACGCCGGGGGTCGCGGGTTCGAGTCCCGTCCGCTCCGCCAGAAAGTGATGAAAAAGGGTGTCATGCGGCACCCTTTTTTGTGTGCGCAATACAAATACTCACGTGCGGTTGAGCATATTCAATCGCTGTCCTATGCTTAGCGCTATGCATATTAAATATCTGATTATCTGACCATGTTACTTGATCTTCGAGACGGCATCCGCAATTCAAAGTGGCTTAAGTATCTGCTTGTAACCATCATTTGTATTCCCTTCGCTTTGTTTGGAATCAATTCCTACTTCAGCGGAGGCGGCCCGGACTATGCCGTTAAAGTGAATGGTGAGAAGGTTTCTCTTAACGCTTTTCAAAACGCCTATCAGCAGCAGCGCGCGCAGATTTCGCAAGCGTTCGGTGGAAGAATTCCTGAGGGGTTTGATATTGGCAGCATGGTGAACGGTCAGGCCATGGATTCTCTGGTTACCCGGGAAGTCATGCGGCAGTCCACCGAGAACAACAACTTTGCGATAAGCGATGAGTCACTGGCGCAACGTCTGCTCGATGTTGATGAGTTTTCTGTCGATGGTCAGTTCGACAAAGACCGCTATCAGCTGCAGCTTCAGTCTATGGGTATTTCTGCATCTGAGTTTGAAAACCAATACAGAGGCGATTTAATTCTTCAGCAACTTTCCGGCTCTGTAGTCGGTACCGGTTTTTCGCTGGCGAACGAAAATTCCAGACTTGCCGCGCTTCGTGATCAGAAGCGGCGCCTTGAGACGATTACTTTTGATGTGGCCGCTACGGCAGAATCCATTGAAGTCTCTGATGAAGATGTGCAGAGCTATTACGATGACAATACCGCTTTGTTTAATAACCCGCAGAAAGTGACTGTTGAGTATCTGGAATTAAAAGTTGACGACCTTAAGTCATCTATCGAAGTTACCGATGCTGATTTAAATGGATTTTACGATCGTAATAAAACCCAGTGGGTGGTTCCTGAGAAGCGCGATGCGTCGCACATTCTGTTGGCCGTTGAAGACGACTCCGATGATGAAGCGAAGCTTGCTGAAGCCAATGCGCTGATTGATCGTATTAATGCCGGTGAGTCTCTTGAGGATTTGGCGAAGGAGTTTTCTGACGATCCTGGTTCCGGTGCACAGGGCGGTAGCCTCGGTGAGTTCGGACGAGGCGTTATGGTTGGACCATTCGAAGAAGCTGCGTTTGCCATGCAGGAAAACGATTTAAGCGCAGCGATCAAATCTGATTTCGGTTATCACATCATTCGTCTTAACAAAATAATTCCTGAGCAGGGTCAGACGTTCGACGAAGTGAAGGCTGAAGTGGAAGAGCAGTTTCGTGAAGAGCAGGCAGAAAATGAGTTTTTTGCAGCGAGCGAATTATTGTCAAACGCCTCTTATGAGAACAGCGATTCACTGCAGCCTGCCGCTGATGAAACCGGTCTGGAAATTCAAACATCAGACTGGATTGATGAGAGTAGCACTGAGGGAATAGGGCAATACCGACAAGTCATCAGTGCGGCTTTGAGTGATGAAGTGTTAAATCAGGGCTTGAATTCTGCGGTTTTGGAAGTCGGTGAAAACCATGCCATCGTATTGCGAACGCTCGATCATCAGGAAGAGCAGCCCAAGCCACTTGAAGAAGTAAAAGACGATATCGTTTCTACGCTGCAAAATGAACGTGCCACCGAGCAACTGACAGAGCTTGCCAGCAGCCTGGAGGCACAACTGTCAGATGGGGATGCAGCTGCAATTGCTGCGCAAAATGACGGCGAATATGCAGAGATAGGTGCTGTGGGTCGGCGAGATCCTGAGGTTGATGCCCAGATAAATCGAGCCTTGTTCCAGATGCCTAAACCTGCAGCAGGCAGTAAGTCTTTTGAGACTATTACCACTGGCGAAGGAAATATCGCGCTGGTTATATTTGGCGGGATTGAAGAAGTTGTTGCCGAGTCCGATGCAGAAGCACCCAGCGGTACCCCGGCTGCGGCGTCTTCCGAATTTCAGGCGATGATAGCGACGCTTGAAGAAAGTGCGAAAGTCGAAAGAAATGAAGCGCTGCTTAGCAGCCCTGCTTACTAAACAAATTAGCGCGCAGCTTGTCTGCGCGCTGAAGTTTATCCCAAAGGCATCGCAACGCTGTTAAAGCCGTTATCGACGTAGATAATCTGGCTGGTTATACCTGCTGCCAGATCTGAGCAGAGAAACGCGGCAGTGTCGCCAACCTGCTCAATAGTGACGTTGCGTTTCAGAGGGGTGGTTTCTGCTACATGGTTAAGCAGCTTTTTAAAATCTCCAATGCCCGATGCGGCCAGTGTTCTGATCGGCCCTGCTGAAATCGCATTCACTCTAATTCCTTTGGGGCCTAGCGAATGGGCGATGAATCGGGTATTTGCTTCAAGGCTGGCTTTGGCTAATCCCATCACGTTGTAGTTTGGCATTGACCTAACTGCACCCAGGTAGCTTAATGTGAGCAGCGCGCCGTTTTCATTCAATATTGGTCTGGCAGCTTTTGCCAGTGCAGCAAAGCTATATGAACTTATATCGTGTGCGATCTGGAAGCCTTCCCGGCTAACACAGTCCAGGTAGTCGCCGTCCAGTTGATCCCTTGGTGCAAATCCGACAGCATG
Organism: uncultured Granulosicoccaceae bacterium; assembly: GCA_938008205.1. Taxonomy (GTDB): domain Bacteria; phylum Pseudomonadota; class Gammaproteobacteria; order Granulosicoccales; family Granulosicoccaceae. Next base: position 36,802 of record CALLLY010000097.1, on the reverse strand, counting down.
GACGATGATGTCGAAAGTACCCCAGGCTTCTTTAAGGGAGTTGATAGTGCTGTCAATTTCGCTGTCGTGTTGGACATCACAGGCAAACGTCAGTTGTGAGCCGAGCTCCGCGGCATATTCGACGACTCGATCTTTAAGGCGATCATTCTGGTAGGTGAAGGCGAGTTCAGCCCCTTCGCGATGCATAGACTGTGCGATCCCCCAGGCAATTGATCTTTTACTTGCAACGCCGATAATCAGCGCCTTTTTTCCCGACAGAAACCCCATATTCGTTCCACAGTTGTCAACTTCGGAGCATTATACCGCAGTCTGTAAACAGTCGTTAAAGACAAGTTCGCGCGTATGTTATGGGTTAGATTGCGTGTCTAACCTGTGCAACAGGAACTGTTAACGTAATTGTCCGTTAATGTGGAAGGCACTGATGATAGAGATTGAACGCAAATTTCTGGTCGTACCCGAGAAATGGCCCACAGGCGACAGGCAGATTCGGATCCGTCAGGGCTATATGGTGAACGATGAGGGTATGGTGGTGCGTGTTCGGCAGAAGGACAAAGATTATTATCTTTCGCTGAAAGCCAAAATAGATATTTCCAGCAGTTATGATTTCGAATATCAAATCCCGGCTGAAGAGGCTGAAATAATGTTTGCCAACTTATGCGGTGGCCGCGTTGTATCAAAGACGCGTCATGAAGTTGAGTTCGATGAAATGCTCTGGGAAATCGATGAGTTCCACGGTGACAATCAGGGGTTGGTTGTTGCAGAGATAGAGTTGCCGGAGCAGGCACATGCGCTGAACTTGCCTGACTGGGTCACCACCGAGGTAACCAGTGACGCTCGCTATCGTAATGCGTCTCTTGTGTTAAAGCCTTTTACACAGTGGTAGTGGCAATGTTGGTGTTAGGTAAGCAGTTGAATGATAATCTCTTCGTAGACATCAGTTAGTTTTTCCAGCTCTTCACAGGTGATACGTTCGTTGACCTGGTGAATCGTTTTGTTGCTCGGCCCAAGCTCAATTACCTGAGCGCCGGTCGGGGCAATAAATCTACCGTCAGAAGTGCCGCCACTGGTTGAAAGCTCAGAGCTAATGCCACAAATCCGTTCTATTGCGGTTAGTGTCGCATTAACCAAATCACCTCTGGACGTAATAAACGGCTGACCGGAGATACGCCAGTCCAGCTTGTAGTTTAGATTGTGCTCATCTAACACATTCATCACAACGCTTTGAAGGTGATCCGTGGTGGATTCAGTGGAAAAACGAAAATTAAATCTAAGGTTAATTTCACCGGGGACAACGTTATCTACCCCGGTACCGGCATTGATATTGGAAATTTGAAAGGTTGTCGGTGGAAAAAACTCATTGCCATTATCCCAGGCTCGGGAAGTGAGTTCCTGCAATGCACCGCTGATTAGATGCACCGGGTTAATGGCCTGGTGTGGATATGCTACGTGGCCCTGTTTTCCGTACACGGTCAGGTTGCCATTCATTGAGCCTCGTCGACCGTTTTTAATAGTGTCGCCCAGGTGTTTTGAACTGGTGGGTTCACCAACGATACACCAGTCAATTTTGGTATTGGTGTTGTTAAGATGTTCTACGACTTTAACCGTGCCGTTTACTGCGGGACCTTCTTCATCGCTTGTAATCAAAAAACCAAGCCGTCCTTTAAGCTTGTGTTTTTCGATTGCTCTTTCCACAGCCACTACCATTGCTGCAATACTGCTTTTCATATCAGCAGCACCACGTCCGTTGAGCCAGCCATCGTCGACTACGGCGTCAAACGGGGCATGTTGCCATTCGCCCAGTGGTCCCGGTGGAACTACGTCTGTGTGGCCTGCGAAAACCAGCAATGGTCCCTCGCCGTGAGTCACCGACCATAGATTGCTTACGTCTTCGAATGATAGATGCTGGTGGGAAAAGCCGATAGCTGTTAATCGATCGGCCAGAATCTTCTGACACTGACAATCATCGGGTGTTACCGAAGGTTCACGGATCAGTTGTTGCGCAAGATCTATAGTGGCAGACATGGCGGTTATTCGTTAACCAGATTGAGTAGTAGGTTTCGAAGGGAGTCGAGTTGTGTGTCATCGTCGACTTTTAGACCATCTTTGGTTTGTATAAAGAAGACGTCTTCAGCTGTTTCGCCGAGTGTTGCAATACTTGCCGATAAAACACGCAGCCTGTGTTGTGCAAACGCATAGCCGATTTCACTGAGCAGGCCGGGGCGATCAATGGCCTTAATAAACAAGCTGGTATATTCGTCCGACACGTCGTTGTCGAATTTGATAATCGGATTAAAGTCGAAGTGTTTTAGTCGTCGGGGGGCTGGTATTGGTTGGGGTTGGCACAGTTGCTCCGGATTAGTAATGGTTTGCGTGAGCGTGCTATAAATATGTTCAAGCCTGCTGCGATCCTGAATAGACTCCCCGTCGCGATTAAGTACGAAAAAAGTGTCCAGCGTATATCCGTTAAGCGAAGTCAGTATCTGTGCACTAACAATAGTCAGGCGCAGTTGATCGAGAGCCGTAACGATGTCACTGAACATATGTTCGTAATCTTGAACATGAATAAATATTTCAGTAGAACCGCGTTCGGTTTCTCTGCGTAGGAGGACCAGCGGTTCTTCGCTACCGGCCAGGGCGATATTGACGGTGTGCCAGCTAATCTCGTCAGCGCTGTATTGCAGGAAATAAGTTTCGTTGCATTGACTCCAGATAGTATCGATTTCAGAGTCATTCATGTTTTTCTGATAGAGTATTTCTCTCGCGCTGGCTTTCTTTTGCGCGATAACTTCGAGCTTTTCGATGGGGTTGTCCAGGCCACGCTGCAGCGCTTGCGCGGTACTATCGTACAGTTGCCTCAGCAGATTCTCTTTCCAGGCATTCCAAAGCTCCGGGTTAGTGCCGCGGATATCGGCAACTGTGAGCAGGTAAAGAAAATCCAGGTAACGCATAGATCCTGCGAATTGTGCAAACTCAAGAATGACTTCAGGGTCGGAAATATCCTTGCGCTGCGCAGTGGTCGACATAGCCAGATGATGTCTGACTGTCCAGACGACCAGTTCAGTGTCAGTAGTGCTCAATCCATGCGCCACACAAAACTCTTCGGCATCCAGCGCACCCAGTTCTGAATGATCACCGCCGCGTCCTTTGGCTATATCGTGAAACAAACCGATTAAATAGAGTAGCTCCGGTTTTTCCAGTTGCTGCATGATAGCTGAACAGTGCGGGTACTCGTTGCTGTGAAATCGAATGGCGAATCGTCGCAGATTACGAATCACCATCAAGGTATGTTCATCTACCGTATAAATATGAAATAAATCATATTGCATTCTGCCGACGATCTTTTCAAACATAGGGAGGTACTTTGCCAGCACACCATAGCGATTCATCAGGCGCAGCTTTCTTGTTATTTTTTTTGGCTCCCGGAAAAGCTGCAGGAATATGTTTCGAGGAAGTTCTTCTGTTCGGAAGCGTTGATCGATCAGATACAGGTGGCTTCGCAGTAGCCTTAGCGTACGAGCACTGAATCCTTTGATCTCTGTGTTGGCAGCAAACACCTGAAATATTTCAAGCAATGCTGAGGGATGCTCGACAAAGACGCGATCGTGCGCGACTTCCAGGTAATCGTTTACGCGATTAAATCTTTCGTTTATCGGTATTGTGGTTTCAGTAAGATCTTCAACAAACGCTTTTTCCAGCAACTGCACCAGCATTTCGTTTAATCGCTCTATCTTCGTCACAGTGCGATAGTACTGTTGCATAAAAAGCTCTACTGCTTCATTGCCCGCGCTTTGCTGGTAACCGAAGTCGCTGGCCAGATCTCTTTGATAGTCGAACAACACGCGGTCTTCTTTTCTTGCACTTTTTGTATGCAATAGAAATCTGACCTTCCACAGGTAGTCTCGTCCTTCGATCAGTTCATTGAGTTCATCCTGTGTGAGGAATCCGTCATCTACCAGTGCGTTGAAATCAGCATGGCCATAGTGTCGAATAATCAACCAGGCAATTACCTGAATGTCTCGCAGGCCACCCGGACTTTCCTTAAGGTTGGGTTCCAGACGATAGGCAGAGCCGTGAAATTTAAGATGTCTTTGTTTTTGTTCGTCACGCTTTGCTGCAAAGTAGTCTGAAGAAGACCACATCTGTGTCGGATCAATTGCCCGATGAAGCTCATCGAACAAAGTGTCAGAGCCAGACAGCAATCGGCTTTCGAGAAGGTTTGTAATGACCGTGACATCGGTAGATGCTTCGGTTACACATTGTGCGATGTCTCGTACACTGTGTCCGACATCGAGCCCCAGGTCCCATAATGCCGTGACAAACTTGCCAATTTCTTCATCCGCCTCTCCATATTGCGGGGCCAGTAGAATGAGGATGTCTATGTCGGAGTGCGGGTGAAGTTCTGCACGTCCGTATCCTCCAACAGCAATCAGTGCAAGCGAATCGCGAGTGTGCTTTGGTAACGTGTGTGACCATAGATGTGTTAGCAGTGAATCCGTGACAGTCGATTGCCAGGCAACCAGCTCAGTAGCTGGTGCGCCTTCGTCGAACAACTTAGCAATAGCCTTGTTTGCTTTGTCTAAAGCGCTGCGATATGCGGCAACCGAATAGCCGTCAGCCTCCACTGCCTGCAGTAGTGAGGGTAAGTGCAGCAATTCGGGTCGGCCAGAGGCTGGGGTGCCGGGTATGTTCACGTGTTGTGATCAGGTCTCGGCGGGTGACAAAGTGAGAAGCTCGTAACCGGTTTCAGTCACCAGTACCGTATGTTCCCACTGAGCAGACAGACTTCTGTCTTTGGTGACTACGGTCCAGTCATCCGGTAGCAACCTAACGTGGCGCTTACCGGCATTGATCATGGGCTCTATGGTGAACACCATGCCTGCCTGCACAGCGACACCATCACCGGGGCGTCCATAGTGCAGAATCTGGGGTTCTTCGTGAAATAATTTGCCAATACCATGGCCACAATATTCACGTACCACCGAACATCTTTCGCCTTCCGCATATTGTTGAATGGCATGGCCGATATCGCCGAGAGTTGTGCCGGGCCGGACGACTTCAATGCCTTTGTACAAAGCTTCGTGGGCAACCTCGCATATGCGGCGCCCAATGACAGTTGGTTCGCCAACACAAAACATGCGGCTGGTGTCTCCGTGGTAGCCGTCTTTGATCACCGTGATGTCTATATTCACGATGTCCTTTTTCTTCAGGACCCGATCCCCCGGGATGCCATGACAAACCTGATGGTTGAGTGAGGTGCAGATCGATTTTGGAAAACCCCGGTAGTTCAATGGTGCAGGAATGGCTCCCTGTTTGACCGTGATGTGCTCATGGCACACCGTATTGAGCTCGTCAGTGCTCACTCCTGGTTTGACATAATCGGTGATCATATCGAGCACTTCCGCGGCCATGCGGCCGGCGACCCGCATTTTTTCTACTTCGTCCGGGGATTTTATCGGGATATCGCGTGCGCGGAGCATACAGCTGATCCTATGTGTTCTGTCTGGTTGGGCATTTAGTCGTTAATAACCGCTATTGTATTGGAATATTATGAGTTTCTGGAATATAATTGTGGGTTAACCGCGGAAGAATGAACTTTGCATCTCTCGCGTCAACCGGCAGTGACTTTATGTTGCGCCGGAATTCACACGTCCCACGCAAATCAGGGTGCCGTCGTCGAGCGAATCTTAGCTTTTCGCTGTCGACAGTTGCCAATGTGGGGCGGAGGCTCAACCCTGAAACGGAAAATACTATGTCTAAAGTTAGCATGCGTCAGATGCTGGAAGCTGGCGTGCATTTCGGCCACCAGACTCGTTACTGGTGCCCAAAAATGGCTCCCTATATTTATGGCGAGCGCAACAAAATCCATATCTTCAACCTTGAAAATACCGTACCGGCAATGGACGATGCGTTGAATTTCATGGGCAAACTGGCGTCTAAAAATGGTCGCGTTTTATTTGTCGGCACCAAGCGAGCAGCGAGAGACGCGGTAAAAAATGCGGCAAATGAGTGCAATATGCCGTTTGTGAATCGTCGCTGGCCGGGCGGTATGATGACCAATTTCAAAACTGTCAAGCAATCAGTGAAGAGGATGCTGGAGCTTGAAGAGATGTTTGAAAACGGCGGTGAAGAGCGGCTGAACAAGAAAGAAGCGCTGACACTGCGTCGGGAAATGGACAAGCTCGACAAAAGCCTGGGTGGTGTAAAAAACATGGATCGCTTGCCGGACGCGCTTTTCATCATTGATGTCGGATATGAAAAAATTGCGGTTGCCGAAGCACGAAAGCTGGGTATTCCCATTGTCGCCGTTGTCGATAGTAATAATTCGCCGGAGAATGTGGATTATGTGATTCCCGGTAATGATGATGCGGTTCGTGCAATTCAGTTGTATGTCGATGCGGTCGCCGATTCCATCAAAACTGGAAAAACTTCTGCTGCGATTGTTGACAGCAAAGAGTACGTGGAAGTCAAAGAAGCGCCTGCTGCGGCACCGGTCGCGGACGCCACTCCGGCTGCTGACACTGCTGCCCCGGCAACCGAAGCGGCTCCTGCTGCAGAAGCGGCTCCGGTAGCTGCTGAACCTGCGCCCGCGGCTGAGCCTCAAGCCGAAGCGCCAGCGGCAGAAGCCACTCCAGCGGCGGCTTCGGACTCTTCACCGGAAGAATCGGCGGATCCGGCTTCCTGATCGATCCGGTTGCAACTCATTAAGTAAACCCGTTCGGGGCGCAAAGCGCCCCGGCAGCGCCTACCAGCGCTGAAACCGAACATATGAAGGTCTAATCAATGGCTATTACAGCGGCAATGGTTAAAGAACTGCGCGAGAGAACCGGCGCAGGCATGATGGAATGCAAGAAAGCGCTGGTTGAAGCCGGTGGAGATATGGATACCGCGGCCGAACAAATGCGTATTTCCGGTCTTGCCAAAGCGGACAAGAAGTCCGGTCGGACAGCGGCAGAGGGTGTTATTGCCATCGAAGTAAGCGATGATGGTAAAGCTGTCGCTATGGCAGAAATCAACTGTGAAACTGACTTTGTTGCCAAAGGGGATGACTTCTCCGCCTTTGCAAAGTCGGTTTGTCGTGCGGTTCTGGATTCCAGCCCGGCCGATGTTGAGGCGCTGGCTGCGCTCGACGCCGGTGGCAACACACTTGATCATATTCGCCATGAGATGGTTGCCAAGCTCGGTGAGAATATTCAGGTTCGCAGGTTTGTCCGGCACGAGGCGACAAGTGGCACCATAGGGGTGTACCAGCACGGCGAACGTATTGGTGTGGTCACTGAAGTCGCTGGCGGTGGCGACAGTCTCCCGCGTGATATCGCCATGCACGTGGCGGCTAGCAGCCCGGTGTGTATTGCTGAATCTGATGTCCCGAGCGAGCTGCTGGACAAAGAAAAAGAGATCCTGATGGCAGAGGCTGGCGAAAGCGGCAAGCCTGCGGATATCGTGGAAAAAATGGTTCAGGGTCGCCTTCGCAAGTATCTTGCAGAAATTACGCTAGTCGGCCAGGCCTACGTGAAAGACCCGGATCAGACGGTTGAAAAACTGCTGAAATCTTCGGATGCATCAGTCAATTTCTTCTCTCGTTTTGAGGTTGGAGAAGGGATTGAAAAGAAAGTCGAAAATTTTGCCGAAGAAGTCATGGCGCAGGTAAATAAGTAGGACTCACTCGCCCTGGCAGAAACTGCAGATTGAAAACAGTATCGCTGGTTGCAGTGCAGTATGCGCTACTGTTTCGCAATCTTCGGTGGTTGAAAGCCGGCCTGGGTGCCGGCTTTTTTGTGGCACAATATTTTTGTTTGTCACGATATCTGCAGCGCATCCATAACTCAGAGCGCGTACTAGTCAATGTCTGAAAAGAAAGCTCAGCATAAGCGCATCATGCTCAAGCTTAGCGGTGAAGCGCTGATGGGAAGTCTCGAGTATGGGATCGACCCGTTGTTTATCGTGCGAGTCGCCGACGAAATCGCTGAGCTGTCTGCGTTGGGGGTGCAGGTAGCCATTGTTATTGGCGGAGGGAACATCTTTCGCGGGGCCTACCTGGCGGAAGGTGGTATGGACAGGGTAACCGGTGATCACATCGGCATGCTGGCAACGGTGATCAACGCGCTTTCTTTACAGGACTCTTTGGAGCAGGCAGGTGTGCATTGCAGAGTGATGTCAGCGCTGAAAATAAATGAAGTTTGTGAGGACTACATTCGGCGCAAGGCAGTGCGTCATCTTGAGAAAGATCGTGTTGTGATATTTGCTGCGGGTACCGGTAATCCGTTTTTCACCACCGATACGGCGGCCAGCCTGAGAGCGGTAGAAATCGGAGCCGACATCATGCTCAAGGCAACTAAAGTAGATGGCGTGTACGATATGGATCCCAACAAGTATCCGGAAGCCAGACAAATAAAGCAGATCACTTACGATGAGGCTATACGAAAGAAGCTCGCAGTGATGGATACCACTGCAATCGTCATGTGCAGGGATCATGACCTGCCGTTGAAAGTGTTCAATATGAATATACCCGGGGAGATGGTGCGTGCTGTAACCTCAGACAACATCGGTTCCCTGGTAGTTAGTGGAGAATAAAAAATGATTGATGATATAAAAAAAGACGCGGCAATTCGTATGAACAAAAGTCTGGAGTCGTTGCAAACGGACTTCAGTCGGATTCGAACCGGTCGCGCGCATACCAGTCTGCTCGATCATATTAAGGTTGACTACTATGGCAATGCGTCTGCGCTTAATCAGGTTGCTAAAGTCGCCATTGAAGACTCCAGAACTCTGACTGTGACGCCGTGGGAAAAAGACATGGTCGCGCCGATTGAAAAAGCCATTATGAATTCCGATCTTGGTTTGAACCCGGCAAGTGCCGGTACCGTCATTCGCATCCCGATGCCACCACTCACCGAGGAGCGGCGTAAAGATCTGGTGCGTGTTGTTCGTCAGGAAGCAGAAAATGCAAGAGTCAGTGTGAGAAATATCCGTCGCGATGCAAATGGTGATCTGAAAGAGTTGCAAAAGGACAAAGAAATCTCAGAGGATGAAGAGCGCAAGGGGCAGGACAACATCCAGAAGGTGACGGACGAATATATTGGTAAGGTTGATGAGCTGCTCAAGGCTAAAGAAGCCGAACTAATGGAAGTGTAACCCCGTGAGTAGCTCACCGGGCGGGCTGCCGAAGCACGTTGCTGTGATTATGGACGGCAACGGGCGTTGGGCCCAACAGCGTGGATTGCCGCGCAGTTCTGGTCATCAGGCGGGTGTGAAAGCAACCCGAACAGTCGTAGAGCAATGTGCCCGTCGTGGTATAGAAATGCTGACGGTCTATGCCTTCAGTAGCGAAAACTGGGGTCGGCCAAGAAAAGAAGTGAGCTTTTTGATGGAGCTCTTTCTACGTTCACTGCGAAGTGAAGTAGATAGTTTGCACAAGAACAATATTGTTGTTCGATTTATAGGTGAGATTGAAAGCTTCCCCAAAAATCTACAGGAGCAGATTCGGGTAGCCAGTGAAAAAACCAGCCAGAATACCGGAATGGTGTTGAACATCGCGGTTAACTATGGCGGCCGCAGCGAAATGGTTAATGCGATAAAGAAAATATCTGAACAAGTACGAAGTGGCCGTTTGTCACTGGATCAGATAGACGATGACCTGGTTACGCGCTATAGCTGGCTTACCGATGGGTTGGAACCTGATCTGTTTATTCGTACCGGCGGTGATCAGCGGCTGAGTAATTTTTTATTGTGGCACCTGGCGTATACGGAGCTGGTTTTTACTTCAACGCTGTGGCCGGATTTCGATGCCAAAGAACTCGATGCGGCCATTGATAACTTCGGTAACCGGCAGCGGCGCTTTGGCCAAACAGGCGAGCAGGTAGACAATCTTGACCACTAGGTTATTCAAGGATCTGTTGTGTTAAAGCAACGCATCGTCACTGCGGTAGTGCTGGCAGCGTTAGCTTTGTGGGCGCTGTATGGCTGGTCTGATAGTTGGTATGCGGCTTTTCTATTGTTAGCTACTGCTGCGTGCGCGTGGGAGTGGTGTGATCTTGGTAATCTGGATAAAACAGTCGCCAAGGTGTTTTTTTGTGCGATTGTCACCGCACTAACAGCATTGCTAATTGCGTTTGACGACGGCACGATTTTGAAAATTTTTGTGCTGCTATCGGTGTTGTGTTGGCTGGCGATTGGGCTGGATTTACTGACCAGACCAGTTGTCGCTAAAACAGAAACTGTACGATTTAGTTTGTTGGCGCTGGCAGCTTTTATTTTAATTACCAGTGTGGCTTCCCTGCACTGGCTGCGAGGCCAGTTGTCAGCGACTGCAGTGGTTTATGTAATTGCGCTTGTTGCAGCGGCGGATATCGGCGCTTATTTTTCTGGTCGTCGTTTTGGTCGTCGCAAACTGGCCGAACAGATCAGTGGGGGCAAAACCATTGAAGGGGCTTACGGAGGTTTGGTGCTGGCAGCCATAGTGGCGATGTTGGCGATCATTTTCTTGAGCTTCAATGGGGTGTCTGTATTCTCCGTATTGTTTTTTTCACTGGTAGCAGCGTTATTTTCAATTGCTGGCGATCTGTTTATCAGTCGGGCCAAACGGACTCGCGGTGTTAAAGACAGTGGAAAGTTGCTACCGGGTCATGGCGGCGTTCTTGATCGGTTCGACGGATTGCTTGCTGCGGTTCCGTGGATCGCGTTTGCGGTACTGTGGACATGAGTTTCCCTGCAAATAAACAGCAGGCAGTTGCCGTATTCGGTTCTACCGGCTCAGTGGGGTTGAGTACGCTTGATGTTATCCGGCGTAACTCACAACGTTATGCTGTAGGTGCAATCACAGCGAACAAAAACGTCGATAAGCTCGAAGCTCAGTGTGTGGAATTTGAGCCCGCGTTTGCCGCCATGGCCGATCCGTTGGCGGCCGAAGAACTCAAGCAAAGACTGTTATCCAGAAACCTGACCACACAGGTGATGCCGGGCGACGATGCGCTGGGGCAGATTGCCGAAGATCCCCAAATGCCGATTATCATGGCATCTATTGTCGGTTTTGCCGGTCTGGATTCAACACTGCTGGCAGCGCGCGCAGGCAAGCGTATTTTGCTGGCGAATAAAGAGTCGATGGTTGTTGCCGGGCCGTTACTGAAACAGGCGGCCACTGACGGAGGAGCTGCGATTGTTCCCGTAGACAGCGAACACAACGCGATTTTTCAGTGCCTGCCAGAGGCCAATCAGTTAGGTGCGCCAGTCGATCGGGCGGCTCATATCACCCAGTTAGTGCTAACCGCCTCCGGAGGACCTTTTCGCGCGTTTTCAGCGGAACAGATGAGGCATGTGACGGTTAAACAGGCGGTTAGCCATCCGAACTGGGATATGGGCCCGAAAATATCAGTTGATTCAGCAACAATGATGAATAAAGGTCTGGAAATCATCGAAGCCTGTTATTTGTTCGGTGTTGAGGAAAGTCAGATTGAAGTGCTGGTTCATCCACAAAGTGTGGTGCACTCAATGGTTCGCTACTGCGATGGATCGGTGTTAGCGCAATTGGGGGAATCCGACATGAGAACACCAATCGCCAACGCATTGGCCTGGCCAGAGAGAATCGACGCGGGCGTGGGGCAACTGGATTTTAAGTCGTTGACCGGCCTTGAGTTTGAGGCGCCGGACCCTCTGCGGTTTCCCTGCCTGGAACTTGCACGCAGTGCGATGCGTCAGGGTGCAGGTGCAAATGTGGTGCTCAATGCCGCTAATGAAGTAGCGGTGGAGAAGTTTTTGGAAGGGCAAATCGGTTTTACCGATATCGCTGCAATTAATGCTCATACGTTGAAAAACTGTGAATCTTCAGAGCCCCGCAGCGTCGCAGACTTGAAAGCGCTCGACAGCGCCGCACGATCTTGTGCGGACGACTTGATTACAAACGGGCTGTTGTCCGTAGGAATGGCTTAATATGCAAGGCTTTTTTCTCAGCCTGGTGGCTTTTATCATCGCGATCGGCATTCTGGTAACGATCCATGAGTTCGGCCACTACTGGGTTGCCCGTAAGATGGGCGTTAAGGTTCTGCGTTTTTCCGTAGGGTTTGGCAAACCGTTGTGGAAAAAAGTAGCCGGGCCTGACGCCACTGAATACGTGCTTGCTGCGATACCTCTCGGTGGTTACGTCAAAATGCTTGATGAACGGGAGGGGGACGTTAATCCGGAAGAGCTCGACCGGGCTTTCAATCGCAAAAGTGTGTGGGCGAGAATTGCAATTGTGCTGGCCGGTCCGGTCGCTAACTTATTGCTGGCTGTATTCCTTTACTGGCTGGTGTTCATTGTCGGTATTACTGGCGTAGCACCCATCCTGGGGGCCCCGGAAAAAGACTCTGCCGCAGCCGCAGCAGGGTTTGAGAAAGGCGAGCGAATTACCCATATTGCCGGAAAAGCGACCCCAACCTGGGACACCGTCTACGTTGGTATGCTCGACGGGATTGTCGACAGTGACAAATCTATCGACTTTACAGTAGTGGCAGAGGACGGCAGTCGTTATCAGCGGCAGTTGGCAATCGATTCGCGTGAGTTGTTGGCCGGCAGAGACGATATTGTCTACAAGCTGGGGATGCGCCGCTGGTGGCCTGATGTCGAGCCTGTTATCGGTGGGGTTGTCGAAGGGGGGGCGGCAGAAGCTGCAGGGCTACTGCCGGGAGATCGAATTCTGACCAGTGACGGGGAATCAATCGGCCTGTGGAGTGAGTGGGTTATGTTGATAAGAGCAAGTCCGCAGAAGCTGATGCTCTTACAGGTTGAGCGCGATAATCAGGTGATCGAAATCGAGCTGACTCCCGGGGTGCGTGAGTTTGATTCCGGCACGATCGGATTCATCGGTGCCCGTGAGACACAGTCACAACAATTGATTGATGAAAAGCTGAGAACTGTTGAAAGATATTCGCCCGGCACCGCGGTGGGTAAAGCGTTTCAGCGCACTGCTGACATGATTTCGGTCAGTCTCGGCATGATCGGTAAGCTTTTTACCGGCGAAGCCTCGCTTAAAAATACAGTCAGCGGGCCAATTTCAATCGCGCAGTTTGCCGGTCAATCCGTGAGTGTGGGAATCGATCACTATTTGAATTTTATCGCTCTGGTATCTATCAGTCTCGGTATCTTCAACCTTTTTCCGGTGCCGATGCTCGATGGTGGTCATTTGCTTTATTACGCCGTTGAAGTAGTCACTGGAAAGCCGGTTTCTGAGCGAATTCAACTTGCCGGACAGCAAGTCGGCTTACTGCTGCTTGCAGGGTTGATGACGTTTGTTTTTTACCAGGACATTCTGCGGGTGCTGCCAAGCTAGCAAGCCTGACCACCGGGAATGTTTACACGTAGCATTGTATAGTTAGCTTTAGAATGTGTAATCCCGTCAATTAGGCGGGGTTGTTATGCTGGCGCGGAATCCAAAACGCGCAAAATCCGTCTAATGCCCCCAGGTCTTACCCACCGACAGCGCGGTGTCAAAATCGCACTTTCGCTGTTGTGCGCGCTTGCCTTCTCTTTGGTCGCGCATGCCCAAAGCAATTCACGTCCGTTCATTATCAATGATATTGAAGTGCGTGGTATTGAACGTGTAGAAAAAGGTACCGTTCTAAGCTACCTGCCAGTGCGTGCCGGTGAGCGATTTGAACAGGGCCGGGACAGCTCTCGTGTTATCCGAGCGCTCTACGAGACTGAATTGTTCAGAGATATCAGTCTGTTTCGCGATAACAGTGTGCTTATCGTTGAGGTTACTGAGCGACCTTCTATTGCCAAGGTCAATGTAGATGGCAATACGGTGCTGCCGCAGGATCAAATGGATGATACCTTGCGGGAAATCGGTCTGGCTCCAGGACGCATCTTCAGGCGTTCTGTGCTGGATAATCTTGAGACTGAAGTGCGCCAGGTGTATTTTAGCCGCGGCCAGTACGGCACCCGCGTTACCTCCACCGTTAACGAGCTGGACAACAATCGGGTTGATGTGGCGATCAATATCGTCGAAGGCGCAGTTGCTAAAATCAGCCACGTCAACATTGTTGGAAATCGCGCTTACAGTGAAAGCAAACTGCTGGATCTTCTTGAGTCCGGCGTCGCAGGCCTTAACCCGTTAAGCTCCCGGGACGAATACTCGCGAGCCAAACTGGAAGCAGATACTGAAACACTGCGCGCCTGGTATCTTGATCGCGGCTACCTGCGATTCGAAATTCCGTCTACCCAGGTCACGATTTCACCAGACAAGCGCGATATCAACATCACCATGAATATTGAAGAGGGTGATCAATACCGCGTAGGTGATATCTCGTTTACCGATCGCAGCGAAATATTAACCAACAGTGAGCTGCAGGCACTGATGGAGATGCAGGCCGGGGATGTTTACTCACGTAAGCTGATGACGCAGAGCAACAGTTCTATAGCAGACAAACTTGGTGAGGACGGATTTGCTTTCGCACGGGTCAATGTTATTCCGAACATCAATGATAACGATAAGACAGTTGATCTAAATCTCAGTATAGAGCCTGGAAAGCGCGTCTATGTCCGGCGTATTATTTTTAATGGTCAGAACAGAACCAACGACGATGTCTTGCGTCGTGAAATGCGGCAAATGGAAGGTAGCCGATTTTCGCCACTTGCTCTGCAGCGCTCTCAAACCAGATTGCAGCGGCTTCCATACATAGAAAGAGTGGCAATCAGTACCCCGCGTGTGCCAGGTTCAGATGATCTTGTCGATATTGCTGTCAATGTATCTGAGGGAGCCTCGGGATCGTTTGGCGCCGGAGCGGGCTATGGTTCTGATGGTTTTATATTTAATATCAATTTCACTCAGGAAAATCTTTTCGGTACGGGTGAGCGGCTGGCGCTAAGCTTTGACAACAGTACCAGTCAGGACAATTTTTCAATTTCGTATACTGATCCTTACTACACACCCGACGGTATCAGCCGCAATGTTCGCGCCTTTATTAAAAAGACTGACACCAGCCAACTGACATCAACTGCGAACTATATTCTTGATAGTTATGGTGCCAAGGTACGATATGGTGTTCCACTGAGTGAGTTTTCTACCTTTAGTTTCGGACTGGGCTATGAACGTGTCGATGCGATAAGAACGGATGAATCTTCTGAGGAAGTTATCAACTTCATTGACGACTTCGGTAGCGAGTATGATCTGTTTGATATTTCGTTGGGGTATACACGTGATACGCGTAACCGCACCGTATTTGCGACCAGTGGAACTCGAAACTCTCTTTCGTTGGAAGTCACCACGCCGAACAGTGACCTGAGCTATGCAAAGCTGGGTTATAACTTCGAATATTTTCGACCGATAACAGATCGCTACACATTATCGTTCAGCGCACGAATCAACTATGGAGAAGGTGAAGAGGGGCTGGAAACTCTGCCTTTTTTCCGTCGCTACTTTGCCGGTGGTATCCAGTCCGTGCGCGGATATCGGCGGAACAGTCTGGGGCAATTGGACTCTCAGGGTAATGCTCGTGGTGGTGACTTCAGAACGCTCGGTACCCTGGAAGTCATCTTTCCGCCACCGTTTGTAGAAACGGCCGGCGCAACCCGTTTGAGTCTGTTTACCGATTTTGGAAATGTTTTCGATGATGTGTCAGACTTCGACGCAGATGAGTTGAGAGGTTCTTACGGACTGTCATTTGTCTGGCTGGCGCCGATCGGACCGCTCACGTTCAGCGTGTCAGAAACCTACAATGATGAGCCCGGCGACAGCCGGCAATCTCCTCAATTCACCATCGGATCAATATTCTAGTTCGTTGCGAGGCACGCCGCAGGTTGTGCAGGAGATTATCGATGACAGGTTTACATGAAAGAGTCGGCTGTGAATAAAATAACAAGAGCTCTGGCTCTGTTGTTCATAGGACTCACTTCGGCCGTGGCGTTAGCCGAACCGATCAAAGTTGGTTTTGTTGATATACCTTATCTGATCGAAGAAGCGCCTCAGGCACAGGCTGCCAGCATTCGCCTGGAAAAGGAGTTTGCTCCCAGACAGGACGAAATAAAGTCACGAAAGAAAGATCTCGATAAACTTCGTCAGCAACTCGATGATGACGATCTCAATCAGGGTGAAAGGCTGCTTGTTGAGCGGGAATTTAATAAGACAGAACGTCGGGTCAAGCGTGATGAACAGGATTTTCGTGAAGAACTGAATATTCAAAAGAATGAAGAATTTAAGCAGGTTCGTAACACTGTGCTTGATGCAATCGCGGTATTTGCCAAAACTAATCAGTACGACCTGATCATCAGTGACGGCGTTTTGTTTGCGAATAAACGAGTGGATGTTACCGAGCAGGTACTGAAGCAGTTACAACAATCCAGCGGTGACAACTAACCATGCCACTCGTTACGGAGGGTATGGCAGGTAATTTGGATTTTCAGGCTGCCACGCTATTTTGACTTCTGAACCATGCTTTCAGGTGGGGGATCTTGCTGCGGCAATTGGTGCCGAGCTGATTGGTGATCCTGCCGCTGTCGTTTCCCGCATAGCGTCAGTCGAGCATGCAGGTCCGCAAAGTATCACGTTTATAACCGGTAAAAAGTACCTGCCTTTACTCGCACAGTCTGAACCTGCTGCTGTGGTATTACCGTTGGACCTGCGTGATCAGGTATCGACGATACAATTGTTGTCTGAAAACCCTTACCTTGCATACGCGAGACTGACTCAGCTATGGGCTGATGCATTGATGCCAGCGAGCGACGGAGTCGTGCATCCCTCTGCGACTATCGCAGAAAATGCTCAAGTTGATCGAAGTGCGAGCATTGGTCCGGGGGTGGTAGTTCAGGAATCTGCGGTGGTAGGTGCTCGTGCAACTATTGGTGCAGGTGCTGTAATCGGGCACGCATCCATTGTTGGTGAAAAAACCTCAGTTCATCCTAATGCCACCATTATGCATGGCGTGACGATAGGTAGCGATTGCGAAATTCACAGCGGTGCCGTGATAGGAGCTGACGGATTCGGGTGGGCACCTTCATCAGACGGTTGGGTCAAGATACATCAGCTCGGTGGTGTGCAAATCGGCAACCGTGTCAGTATCGGTGCCTGCACGACGGTTGATCGTGGCGCGCTTGATAACACGATCATTGCGGATGGAGTGATTCTGGATAACCAGATTCAGGTGGCCCACAATGTAGTCATCGGTGAAAACACAGCAATTGCAGGATGTACCGGGATTGCCGGCAGCACAACGATTGGTCGCAATTGCCGTATAGGTGGCGCGGTTTCCATCGTCGGTCATATTAGTATATGCGATGATGTTCTGGTCACTGCTAATTCGTTTGTCAATCGCTCGATCAAACATTCCGGCAGTTACTCCTCCGGGTATCCGCTGGAAGATTCAAAAACCTGGCGGAAAAACGCGGTAAGATTGCATCGGCTCGACCAGTTCGCGCGCAACGTAATTCAGAAATCTTAACTACGGGTGATTTTGATTGGAACAGCTTGACGTCACCGAAATTATCAAATATCTGCCGCACCGGTATCCGTTTTTATTGATCGATCGGGTGGTTCGACACGAACAGGGCGTCAGTCTCTCTGCCATCAAGAATGTCAGTATTAATGAACCGATTTTTACCGGTCATTTTCCGCAGGCACCGATCTTCCCCGGTGTTCTTATTCTTGAAGCTATGGCGCAAAGTTGTGCAATTTTCGCTTTCCGCGAGTTAGGCGGATATCCATCGAAGGAGACACTCTATCTGCTGGTGGGTATCGATAAAGCACGGTTTAAAAAACAGGTGGTTCCCGGTGATCAACTGAAAATAGAGGTGACGCTTGCAAAAACCCGCAGAGGTATCTGGCGGTTCGGCGCGACAGCAGAAGTTGACGGTCAGTTATGTTGTAGTGCTGATATCCTGATTGCGAAAAACGAGATAGAACTTTGATTCACAGCACTGCGATTGTTGATGATAGTGCAACGGTACATGCGACCTGTGAGATAGGCCCCTACGCCGTAATAGGTGCCGATGTCACGATTGGTGAGCGTACGACCGTCGGACCTCACGCTGTGATCAACGGTCCGACTTCTATCGGTGCCGATTGCAAGATCTTTCAGTTTGCTTCTGTCGGTGAAGATCCCCAGGATCTAAAATTCGACGGCAAGAACAGTCGGCTCGAAATAGGGGATCGCAACAAAATAAGAGAGTTTGTCACCATCAATCGGGGAACAAGCGGTGGTGGTGGCTTAACACAATTGGGCGACGATAATCTGTTGATGGCGTATGTGCACATTGCTCACGACTGCATTATTGGTAACAACACCGTTTTTGCAAATTCCGCTTCTTTGGCAGGTCACGTAACTGTCGGTGACTATGCGATTCTGGGTGGCTTTTCTTTGGTTCATCAATTCAGCCGTGTAGGCGCACATAGTTTTTCCGGCATGGGCTCTGTGATAAACAAAGATGTTCCGCCGTTTTTGCTGGTAACCGGTCACTACGCCGAAGCAAAGGGTATTAATAAACAGGGATTGAAAAGACGTGGCTTTAGTGACGATGAAATTTCGGCATTGCATAAGGCTTATGTCAAACTCGTGCGACGCCGCGGTAAGAAAGAAGCCGAGGACTACGCAGAACTTAACGCCACCGCCTCCCGATTTCCAAGGGTTGCCGAATTCATTGAGTTTCTAAACAACGGTTCGCGCGGTAAAGTTTGTTAGGCGATCCGGTCCGCTAACTCTGTGTTGCAGTTACTTTTACTTCCCGTGCAGCAGTAGCGCGTTGCTTGTATACAGAGAGCAATACACTGGCTAGATTGGTTTTCACATCCTTGCGAGAAAGTTTATCGAATACTTCAGAGAATCCACTTAGCTGATGATCGCGAGTAGCTGCGTTATCAATTAGACGTGACACTTCATCGTAAAGCTTCTCTGCAGTGACATCATCCTGCAACAGTTCAGGAACCACCTCTCTCTCGGCAATGATATTCACGAGGCTGATGTGTTTGATTGTCAGCCAGCGTTTCAGAACTCTGAAACTGAGCGTATTCATACGGTATGCGACCACCATAGGTACATTAAGCATGGCAAGCTCAAGTGTTGCTGTACCAGAAGAAACAATTGCAGCCCTGCATTGCCGCAGTCTGTTGTAGTCTGCCGCTTCAATCAATTCGATATTTACGTCACTTCCAGTCACTGCATCATGTAAAGATGTTTTGTCCAGTGTCTCTGCCACCGGTAATACAAATTTTAAATCACTATGCTCAGCTGCCAGCAATTTTGCCGTCGCAAGCATAGGCGACAATAAGTTACTGATCTCGCTTTTTCTACTGCCAGGCAGAAGCGCAATTGTGTTGTTCGGAACAACAGGGTTTTCACGAGCGCTTAGCAGCGCTTCATTCTCGAGCACAGGATTGCCAACATAGGTTGTAGTAATACCTGCGCTGTTGAACAACTCAACTTCGAACGGGAAGATCACTGCCATATGATCGACAATTTCTGTCAGTTCCTGCATTCTCCCAGGGCGCGAAGCCCAGACTTTGGGCGCGATGTAATACAGTACCGGAATGTTCAGAGACTTTGCTTCAACCGCGAGCTTCATGTTGAAGTGCGGGTAGTCGACCAGCAGCAGCACGTCTGGCTGGCGGTCTTTCATTGCTTTTTTCAAAGTCGACAAATTTGCGCGCAGCTGTGGATACTTGTGCAGTACTTCAACCAGTCCCATTACCGCGTGATGTCGGTTATCTACAAGGAGTTCGGTGCCGCAGGCGGCGAGTCTATTGCCTCCCATACCGAAGGCTTCGATTGCTCCTCCGCTCATTTCCCTGAGCTGTTTCAATGCGCTAGCGGCGTGCATATCACCGGAAGCTTCGCCAACGCTTATCATTATTTTCATAGAGGAGCGGTAAGTACTCTTGGTTCTTCAAAAGAGGTTATCACAGCGAGTGGTACAGTGCGCAACAGCCTGCGAAGACTATTGTGCACTATACCTTGTTGCCGAAATTCCACTACTGATCTCGCTGTGTTCCAACCCGCACAGCTTGTGGTTGAATGGCTTTTGTCACTGCAAGCAGAAGTGCCATAAATGCCAGTAATTTCAGGCCAACGGTACCCCCGCCACCGTCCAGCGCGCTTGCGATTTCCGGCGTTGCATCCTGATTAATCGTCGGATTGACCGGGCCGGCTACTAGAGTGACCGTCGCACTGTCATTGTTGTTTGACAGGTCAGTGTCATGCGTCCGGTTAGTCAGCGTGGCTTCCCAGGTGATTGTGCCGGGTTGTGCCGGTGTAGAAAGGTTTAGAGTCACAGATGTACTGGCTCCTACAGCAAGCACCGGGGAGTTGCAGGTAATCGTCGCGCCAGTTCCCGGCTGTTCACAAGACCAGGACGAAGAACTGAAATAAAGCAGTTCAGTGTTGTCCGGTACCGGAACAGTGATGGACAGGGAGTTTGCGCCAGATTGCGAGATGTTAGTCGCCTGCAGGATCAGATCGACTGGCTGGCCTGCCTCGGCCTGCAAGTCACTGGTTGCGCTGAGTAACAGGTTGCTGCGATAAAGCGCGGCGACGGAATCGCGATCACCCTGGCTGGTCTCGATTCGTTGACCAATTCTAGCGTCGGTTTGTAGCAGTGGTTCAATCGTCGGCAATCCATTACGGGAAAAGAAATACTCTCCATAATGCATGATCGAGCCATAGTCATACTCACCGAGTAAAACACTGCCGTCCATAATTTCGAAGTTGACTTCCATGTCCTCTTCGATCCGGTCCCAATGAATGTTTACATACTGATCCCGATCGGACCGGGTGTGCTCGTGCAGCAAACCGAGTGCATGTCCGATTTCGTGGATCAATGTGCCAGTACTGCATTTGTCACCGGTGTAGATACTCTGAGCACCATTACCCTGATAGCCTATCCAGCTGGCGCACCGATTCTCGTAGACAAAATCGATGTAGTCGGGATAGGCGCTGGCATTGGCGCTGGTGCGTTCCACAAGTGTTACTGCTTTAAAGGAGTTCCAGTGATCCACCGCTTCCCGCACCTTGCTTTTGGCGGAGTCTGACAAACTTGTGCTGAGGCGGTACGGAACGATCCCGTTCGGCCACACTCGACCGTAGGTGCTGTTGCTCAATCCTTTCAACTGTCTCGATGTATGGGCACCCGATGCTGCAGTCCCCATAATCATGTCTTGTTCAGCGATCAACAGTCCGTCGATCTCGGAGACTTTTCGTGTATGGGTTTGTCCGTCACGGAATGTAAAATTCGCAACAGACGTCTCCGACAAGCTGGTCTCCGCATGAGCGATACCGAGAATCGAGCAGCACAGCGTGGCGAGCACGCATGCTTTAGTGTTCCCCGTTTTCCACGGGTAATAAATATTCATTAACACAACCCCAGTTCAATAGCGCCGGGTGATCCCCGGTCGAATTAAATGGTTGGCCTTCGTTGGGCTAACCTTGCGGTCCCGTTTGTTTTTTTTATGGGACTACATTGCGTAGGTGAGTCAGTTCGTCTAATGGCGAAAGACGCGCTGTTTCACTAGGGGCGGTTTAACGACTGATACCGTAGAACCTTGAGCAATGCATTGTGTTAATCAGCGTGTTTTTGTGGCTCGGTCGACACTGATTCTGTTTCTGATCGGGTTATCGCTTAAGTGTTACACATGTGCAACACTGAGTGTCGTAGTTGTAAATGCAGAGAAATCATCGCTTGCGATTTGGAAAGGTTTGTTGCACTGATTGTTAGAAAATTGTTCCGATCGCTGTCAGCGTCGGTCAATAGTCAGTAAACTACGGATTCAGATCTGCAGTGACACTGGAACTGATCCCGCCTGCCGGTTCCGTCCGACGTAATGGCGAATCCACCACCATGCTAGAGAAATTGCGCTAGTGCGATTGAGCGAAATCAAGTTATCGGGATTCAAGTCCTTCGTCGACAACACGTCGCTGAAGCTGCCTGGGAATCTCACTGGAATTGTCGGCCCCAATGGCTGTGGCAAGTCCAATACGATTGATGCGGTGCGCTGGGTAATGGGCGAATCTTCCGCCAAGCACCTGCGCGGCGAGTCAATGGATGACGTGATTTTTTCGGGCTCTTCGTCTCGCAAACCCGTTGGCCAGGCTTCGGTAGAACTGGTTTTTGACAACAGTGCAGGCAAGCTCGGTGGAGAATATGCCGCCTACAGCGAGATAGCCGTTCGGCGAAGGGTCACCCGGGACGGCCAATCACAGTATTTTCTCAATGGCACCAAATGCCGCCGTCGCGATATCACCGATATTTTTCTGGGTACTGGCCTGGGCCCGCGCAGTTACGCGATTATCGAGCAGGGTATGATCTCGCGCCTGATCGAGGCGAAGCCCGAAGACATGCGTGTCTATCTGGAGGAGGCCGCCGGGATCTCCAAATACAAAGAGCGTCGGCGAGAGACCGAGAATCGAATTCGCCACACTCGGGACAATCTGGATCGCTTGAACGATCTGCGCGAAGAAGTTGATAAGCAGCTTGCGCACCTGCAGCGACAATCGCGCGCTGCGGAAAGATACAAAACCCTTAAGGCAGAAGAGAAGCAGTTTCGAGCTGAACTGCTCGGGTTGCGCTGGCTGGAATTCCAGGGCGCTTTGGACTCATTTGAAGAGCGGCTCACTGAACGGCAGGAAAGCGTTGCGCTGGCGATAGAGAAGCACGAAGCATCAGATCAGACTATTGAGGAGATGCGAGAACAGCGTATTGAACTTGATCGCGAGCTCAACGATGTTCAGGGGCAGTTTTATGCGCTCGGTGCTGAGATTACCCGCGCTGAGCAATCTATTGGTCACGCTCGTGAAGAAATGCAAAAACGCGAAGCGGAGCTGACACGTATTGAAGAAGCGCTTGGTGATGCGGTCCAGAATATTGCGTCTGACAAAGCGCAGATCGAAGAGATAGACAAAGCCCTGATGGATGCGGGTCCGACTCGCGAAAAGGTGGAAAAAGAACTGGCTGAGGCATCAGAAAATTATCAGATGTCAGAACAGACCTTCCAGGAAGTCTATTCACTGTGGGAAGAGCTCAGTGCCACATTGTCAGAGCAGGAAAATATTCACCAGGTACAGCACGGCCGGGCCGAACAACTGCAAAAAAACCTGCTGGATTTAACCGCAAGAAGCGAACGGTTGCAGAAAGAAAAATCCGAGTTAACCTCGCGAGGTACTGCTGCTGAGATCACCGCCCTCGCAACGCAACTGCAAACCAAAGAATCAGATGAAAAGTTGCTTCGTGAGAAACTCGATCAAGCTACTCGAACATTGACTGTCGCGCGTGAAGAATCCATTGCCTCCGGCAGTGATCTCGATAAGCAACGCACAGAATTGCAAAACGCCAGCGGGCGATTGGCTTCTCTCGACGCGTTGCAGCAATCTGCGCTCGGTGGCAGCGAGAAAAGTCGCAATGAGTGGTTGCAAAAACATGATCTTTCCGAAGCTCCGCTGCTCGCCCAGCAACTGGATATTGACGAAGGATGGAGTACTGCCATCGAAGTTGTGCTCGGTGATTTTATGGACGCTGTTTGTATCGACGACTTTGACAGCATCAGCAAGCACCTCTCTAACCGACCTGACAGCGGAATGAAAGCGCTTCGTGACAACGTCGATGAGGCTTCCGAAAAAGACGATCAACTGCTGGCGTCCATGGTCAGCAGCACCGCCGGTATTGCAGAGCTTCTTCATGGTGTAACCGTGTGTGAAAATTTGGAAGAAGCAATGCAGTCCCGCGACGATCTGGCGCCCGGTGAGTCAATTGTTACCCGAGATGGCGTGTGGATGGGCAGGCACTGGCTCTGTGTTCGGCCCACCGATGAGAACGGAGGCGTGCTTGCTCGACAGGAAGAGATAGACACGCTAAAAATCAAAACCGAAAGACTGGAACAGTCGATCGTTGAACTGGAATCGCTGGTCTCGGCGCAAAAGCAGCGTGTAATTGAATGCGAAACAGAGCGCGATAAGTGTCAGGAATTAATTAATGCCCGACATCGCGAAGTCAGCACGTTGTCCGGCAAGCTGGAGTCCGCCCGGTCCAGGCTCGATCAGTCCAACAAGCGTGCAGCGGTTGTCGATAAAGAAAGTGAAGAGCTGTCGATGGCACTCGCCAGAACCAAACGTGAGCAGTCCGAAGCGCAGCAGCTTGGCAATGATGCTAACCAGCAGTTACAGGTACTGCGATCACGCACTACAGATGTAGAGGCGCAGCGTGGCGAGGTAATGGCAAAGCGTAATGAGGCCAGGGCAGCGCTCGATCAGGTTCGCGAAAGTGGTCAGTCGACGATAGTGAAACTCGAGTCAATGAAATCGGGTCGGCAGTCGATTGTACAAAACCTGCAGCGTGTAGAGCATCAGCAACAACAACTGATCGAGCGTCGAGCCGAACTGGACGCGGAAGAACAGCCTGATTCCAGCGAAATAGATCTTTTAAAAGCCCAGCTCGATGAATTTATCGACAAACGCACTGCTGTTGAGGCAGAACTGCGTCAGGCCAGACAAAAGCTGGAAGAGCATGATCGATTGTTGCGCGAGCAGGATCAGACCCGAAACCGACTGCAACAGGATGTGAATAACGCTCGGGAACTCGTGCAGCAAGTGAATATGGAGTCGCAGGAATCACGTGTGCGACTGAAAACTATTGACGAGCAGTTGGCAGAAGCCGGTGTTAACCGGGAAGAATTGCTGCCCACTATTCCTGAACATGCCACCGTATCAGAGTGGGCAACGCAACTGGAATCACTCGAACTGAAAATCCAGAAGCTCGGACCGATCAATCTTGCCGCGATTGATGAGTTTCAGGAACAGACAGAGCGCAAAGAGTATCTTGATGGTCAGTATGAAGATATCACCAAAGCGTTAGAAACGCTGGAAGAGGCGATACAGAAAATCGATAAAGAAACCCGAGCCATGTTTCGCGAGACCTTTGATATCGTCAACAACAAACTACAGGAGCTGTTTCCGCGCTTGTTCGGTGGCGGGCAGGCCAAACTCGAACTGACGGGCGAAGACTTACTAAATACCGGTGTGGCGGTAATGGCTCGCCCGCCGGGTAAACGTGTGAGCAGCATTCAGTTGTTATCGGGCGGTGAAAAAGCCATGACCGCGGTGGCGCTGGTTTTTGCGTTTTTCCATTTGCGTCCATCACCGTTTTGCATGCTCGATGAAGTTGACGCACCTCTGGACGACGCCAACGTTGAGCGATTTGCCAAGTTGGTGTCTGAAATGTCTAGCCAGGTACAATTTATTTTCATTACTCACAACAAAGTCACGATGGAACTCAGCACCCAGTTGATGGGTGTGACCATGCAGGAACCGGGCGTATCGCGTCTGGTTTCTGTCGATGTTGATGAGGCAGTTGAACTCGCGGTTGCGTAATCGACAAGAGCTTGCTGTCGTTGCAAAATGTGATGACGCACCAGTTACAAACCAGTCAAACTTAATCAAGAGACGCTGATGGAATTTTTTCGTTGGGTTTTAATTCTTGCCGGCATTGCCATGCTGGCGGCAACTTTCTTTCTTGGTCGGCGAAAGGTTGAAAGCATCGACTACCGTCGCAGGATTGCTGAGCAGGATGAATTTGATCCTTCCATAGACGATCTCAGTGTGCCCATTGCATCGATGCCTGATGATCGCGATGAGTCAGAGGATTACAACGATAATCTTCACGACTCACAAATACGCTATGAGCCTCGTGGTTACGCTGACGACGAAGAGTTTCTTGCAGATGATGAGATCGATGAGGTTATTCCCGATCGGCAGTCGCCTCTGGCGGCCAACGACGCTGATGACGACATGGGCATTGAAGACATCGAAGCGCCTGTCAGCAAACGCGTTGGATCGGTTGGCAAAGTAAAGAGCTTTGCAAACGCTGTTAAACAGGCGAGTCAGCGAAAATCGAAAACGGTTGAAACGCCTTCAATGATGGCGGATGAGCTCGAGCCTTATTCGGAATCGCCTTCATATGAACCGGAAGAAAAACTGGTGACGCTGCACATCACGGCAAAAGATCGCAAGTTCACTGGTGAGGAACTGAAGCACGCGTTTGATACGCATGGTTATAATTTTGGCAAAATGTCTATCTATCATTGCAGTCACGAGAAGCAAAAAGTATTTTCAGTGGTGAATATGGTGAAACCGGGTATTTTTGATTTAGACAATATCGATCAGTTCAGCACGCCCGGCATTACTTTGTTTATGCGATTACCCGTGTCACTGGATGCCGATGTTGCGTTTGAATTTTTATTGCGAGAGGCAACTGAGCTCGCCGAAGAGTTAGACGGGCAACTTAGAGACTCTGATCGCAACACGTTAACGCAACAGACAATCCGTCATCTGCATGAGGATATTCAACAGTATTCTTTTCGTCAGAAAGCGCTGGCACACGCTTAACCAACAATTCTGAATGCTCACACGGCGACACCGGGCGGATAGCTGTTCGCCTGATTGAGTCGGTAAGATTTTACATAGCGGTGTCAAGGCGGCTCATGTCTTACAATGTCTATCTGCAATGTTTCAGTTAAATGACCAACACTGATGCTCCTTCCGATGTGGTCGAGCAAGCGGAAAAACTGCGAAAAGAGCTGGCACATCACAATCGCCAGTACTACGAGCTTGATCAGCCGGAGATATCTGACGCTCAATACGATGTTCTGTTCCGTGAGTTACAGGCACTCGAAAAACAGTTCCCCACAATCGCGTCCCCCGATAGCCCGACGCTTCGAGTGGGTGGCGCGGCGCTCGATAAATTTTCCAAGGTTGAACATCGTCAGCCAATGTTGTCGCTTGACAATGCATTCAGTGAAAAGGAACTGAACGACTTTGAACAAAGAATAAAAGATCGCCTAAAATCGAAAACAACTTCGATAGAGTTTGTTGCGGAGCCCAAACTTGATGGCCTGGCCGTTAGCCTGATTTATCAGGATGGTGTATTCACGCAAGGAGCGACTCGTGGAGATGGTAATACCGGAGAAGACATCACACCGAATTTACGAACCATTAGATCACTCCCTTTGCGGCTGGACGATGCGCCGGCCGGACGTATTGAGGTTCGAGGTGAAGTCTTTATCGATAAAGGCGCATTTGAAGAATTAAACCGCCATCAGGCAAAGCACAAGGAAAAAGTATTTGTTAACCCCCGTAATGCTGCCGCTGGAAGCTTGCGCTTACTCGACTCCACCATCACTGCACAGCGACCATTGCGGATCATTGTCTATGCGATGGGTTTGATAGAAGTTGAAAATACTTTGCCCGAAACGCACTGGGATATGCTGCAGTGGTTTTCACGCATGGGGCTGCCTGTTAGCGATCAGAGTGAAACACTTTCCGGAGCCAGTGCGTGTCAGCAGTATTACGAACGAATGATTGATACTCGTGATTCACTGCCTTATGAAATAGACGGCATTGTTTTTAAGGTGAATAGCCTGAAACAGCAGCAGGATCTGGGGTTTGTGTCGCGAGCCCCCCGCTGGGCGGTTGCTTACAAGTTTCCCGCTGAAGAGGCTACTACACAATTATTGTCGGTTGATTTTCAGGTGGGTCGTACCGGGGCGCTAACACCGGTTGCACGACTTGAGCCGGTCTTTGTGGGTGGTGCTATGGTCAGCAACGCAACTCTGCACAACATGGATGAAGTCGCCCGAAAGGGCGTTATGGTTGGCGATACAGTTACGGTGCGACGCGCTGGTGATGTGATACCCGAAGTTGTCGGCGCCATCGTCTCCAAAAGGCCGGATGATGCTGCCAGAATAATGCTTCCTGAAAGCTGTCCTGTGTGTACATCTCCGGTAATTGTTAGTGATGATGTGGCCGTCGCGAAATGCTCCGGTGGCTTCAACTGTGCAGCGCAGCGCCGTGAGGCGTTAAAACACTTTGTCTCCAGAAGAGCTATGAACATCGATGGTCTGGGTGAGAAGTTAATAGATCAACTGCTGGAACGTCACATGGTAAATCGGCCGAGTGACTTGTATAGCCTGACAAAAGAACAGTTGCTGGAGCTTGATCTGGTTGCAGAAAAATCTGCGGAAAATTTGTTGAACGCGATTGATTCCAGCAAACAAACCACGTTAGGGCGTTTTATCTTCGCACTGGGAATACCCGAGGTTGGCGAAACGACGGCAAGACAACTGGCGGCGCACTTTGGCGATATTGATAAGCTCGCAGCGGCGTCTCATGAGTATTTTGTGCCCACCGGGATACCGGGTATTGGCAAGACACGAGCAGTTCGAATTATAGAGACACTGCAGTCGCTGCCGCAGCAGGATTCTGACCTGGTGGCTTCAAAACCAGCTTTGGAAAAATGGTTGTCTGAACACTTGTCGGGAATCAAACCTGCTGAAATAGATGCTTTACTCGATAGATTTCCGAGTGTGTCGTCGCTGCGGTCAATTACGTCGGCGGATATTCAGTCGAAAGGAGAGTCCAGAGTCGAAGGCGTAGGCGCTACGATGGCAACTTTCATCGTGGATTTTTTTAATCACACCGATAACGCAAAAGAGATCCGTTCCCTACTTGGTGCGGGTATCCAGTGGTCGACAAGCGCTGGCACTGAAGCTGCGGATGCTCCAACAGATGATTCGCTCGCCGGAAGCGTCTATGTGATCAGTGGGAAGTTCACGAACATGAGTCGTGATGAAATCACCGCGGCATTGGTAGCGAAAGGGGCAAAAGTTACCGGGTCGGTCTCTAAGAAAACAACGGCACTGATTTGTGGTGAGGCGGCCGGTTCGAAACTCGCCAAGGCTGAGGCTCTGGGTATTGAAGTTTTTACTGAATCGGCACTGGATAAGCTGCTTAGCTGATCTTTGTGAACGGCAGTGTGTGATATAGTACACACAGATTACAGAGCAAAATTATGTCGAATATTGTTGTTGCAGGCGCTGCAGGCAGAATGGGGCGGCAACTGCTGCTGGCTATACAAGAACGTGAGGATCTATCACTCTGTGGCGCATTCGAGCATCCTCAGTCAACAGCGCTCGGTGTAGACACCGGTGTACTCACAGGCACTGGTAGTAGCAGTGTTGAGATTGTGGCTGATATTGCTGACATCAATGCCAGCTACAGCACCATTATCGACTTTACCACGCCAGCCAATACGCTGAATTTGCTTAAGTATGCCAGCGAAAAAAACATCTCACTGGTGATCGGTACGACAGGCCTGAGTGACAAAGATAAACAGGTCCTCAACCAAGCCGCTTCGCGTACGGCAATAGTTTACGCCAGTAACTACAGTGTCGGAGTTACCTTGACTCTTGAGCTGCTTGCACAGGCGGCCAAAGTATTAGGTGAGAAGTATGACATTGAAATTATAGAGTCACATCATAAGCACAAGGTCGATGCTCCCAGTGGCACTGCGTTAAGTATGGGAGAGTCTATTGCCGAGGCTATTGGTGTTGATTTGAAAACCAACGCTGTCATGTCGCGAGAGGGAATCACAGGTGCTCGTAAAGACAATACCATCGGATTTTCTACGGTTAGAGCCGGAGATATTATTGGCGAGCACACAGCTTTGTTTTGTGGTCAGGGGGAGCGTTTGGAAATTACTCACAAGGCCACTGATCGCATGACATTCGCTCGCGGCGCTGTAAGGGCTGCGGCATGGGTGGCGCAACAACCACCGGGTTTGTACAACATGAAAGATGTACTTGCAATGTCGTGAGCCGGCAGTTTCAACCATATTACGTTCAACCAATTCATAGGCCGTTTAACAAATGACACTTTCTGCGGTTTTTCCAGGACAAGGCTCTCAATCCCCGGGCATGCTGGCAGAGCTTGCTGCCGAGTATCCTGTGGTCAAAGATACTTTTATGCAGGCCTCGGATCTGCTTGACCTGGATCTTTGGGATCTTTCACAAAATGCCGATGCACAGAAGCTGAGTCAAACAGAGATCACGCAGCCTTTGATGTTTGTTGCCGGGTTTTCAGTGTGGAAACTTTGGCAGCAACTTGGTGGACCTGCACCGGTTGTCATGGCTGGACATTCATTGGGTGAATACACCGCTCTCACCGCGGCCGGTGCATTAAGTTTTGACAAAGCAGTACCGCTGGTTGCGTTAAGAGGCCGACTTATGGCTGGTGCAGTAGCACCTGGGGTAGGCGGTATGGCGGCACTCATCGGGCTTGATGACGAAAGTGTTCGGGCCATGTGCGAGGAGTTAACCAGTGCAGCGGCTGTGGTCGAAGCGGTTAACTTTAACTCTCCCGGGCAGGTTGTTATCTCCGGTCACCTTGCCGCACTGGAAAACGCGTGCGCGGTAGCGAAAGAGCGAGGCGCTCGAAAGGCGATGCTTTTACCGGTATCGGTTCCTAATCACAGCTCACTGATGGAGCCCGCTCAGGCGGATCTGGCGGCGGCAATTGATACAGCGAAAATGCGAATGCCTGACATACCCGTCATGCAAAACGCAGATGCCACTATTCCTGCAGATATTGAGTTGTTGCGAAAATCATTACAAAGTCATGTGGTCAGTCCGGTGAACTGGACGTCGACTGTGGCAAAGATGAAAGAGCTCGGCGTGGAAAATCTGCTGGAGTTCGGGCCGGGTAAAGTGCTGGCTGGTTTGTGTAAACGTATCGATAAATCTATAACCGCCTATCCGGTTGAGAATGTTGCTTCTCTCGATAAGGCGCTTAACGCATTCAACGGGGCAGCAAGCACATGCTAGAAAACAAAATTGCGTTGGTTACCGGGGCGAGTCGCGGGATTGGTGCTGCCATTGCCAACGAGCTGGGAGCGGCAGGTGCGGTGGTCATTGGTACCGCGACTTCGGAGTCCGGGGCAAAGTCTATTGCCGATCGGTTTGAAAATCACGGTATCTCTGGCACCGGTATGGTGCTCGATATTGCTGACAAAGAGCAGATTAACACGGTCATTGCCGACATAAAAAAGCAATTCGGCGCTGTGTCTATCCTGGTGAACAACGCGGGCATCACGCGCGACAACATTCTCATGCGTATGAAAGAGGACGAATGGAACGACATCATCGACACTAATTTATCTTCAGTGTTTTATACCTGTAAAGCCTGTTTACGGGATATGGTTAAAGCCAGGTCTGGTAGAATCATCAATATCGCATCGGTTGTCGGTGCCACTGGAAACATGGGGCAAACTAACTATGCGGCAGCAAAAGCGGGCATGGTCGGTTTCGGTAAGTCGCTCGCTCGCGAGGTAGGCTCGCGCAACATTACTGTGAATACAGTAGCGCCTGGTTTTATCGCCTCTGATATGACTGATTCACTTCCTGAACAGCAGCGTGAAAGCCTTAAATCAAATATTGCACTTGGTCGCTTGGGAGAGCCTGCAGAGATCGCACATATGGTGGCGTTTTTAGCATCAGACAAAGCTGATTACGTCACTGGCCAGACTTTACACGTCAATGGCGGCATGTATATGGGGTAATTGCCCTTGAATTAGTGGCATTTGTCCTTACTCCAATCTTAGCAACTCGGATCATCTTGCCCAGAGCGTAAAAAATCGTCCAGCGGTCCTTACCACCAGTCCTTAATGGTGGCGCTGGATACACGTATTTAATACAATGGGAGAGATAAAACATGAACACATACAAGTCCCCGGAGGGCACGTAAAATGAGCAGTATTGAAGAGCGCGTAAAGAAAATCGTTGTCGAGCAACTCGGGGTGAAAGACGAGGAAGTCACCAGTGCTGCTTCTTTTGTTGATGATCTGGGCGCAGACTCGCTCGATACCGTCGAGTTGGTAATGGCTCTCGAAGAAGAATTTGAATGTGAAATCCCAGACGAAGAAGCGGAAAAAATTACTACTGTCCAGCAGGCGGTAGATTACGTAAACGCCAACCTCGGTTAGCGAACGTTTACAGGAATCTGTCCAGAGTTTTGGTTCGGCTTCAAGTGCAGTGAAAGCAATTGCCACTGCCAAATGACCATCACCGCAGATTCCTGAGTAAAAATGTAAGCCCGGTTAGCGTCGTTTGATACTTGCGCTTTCGGGGCTTGCGGTTTGATTGATCAGTCCCCTGGCTGATCAGTACAATGGTTTGTATCGAGGCCGGCCGATCCTGTCAAAGTGACAGCTTTTGAAAACGCCGGTAGGTATGCGCTACGCATACGTCACCGGGAGCATCTGTATTGAGCAATCGTCGCGTCGTTGTCACTGGCCTTGGATCGATTACCCCGTTGGGAAACACTGTCGCGGATACGTGGAAGAACCTGCTGGCGGGTGTTTCCGGTGCCGCTGCCGTTGAGTCTTTCGACACAGAAGGGTATTCGACCCGATTCTCCGCCTCAGTCAAAGGGTTTGATGTCACCGAATATATGAGCGCTAAAGATGCGCGCAAGATGGACACATTTATTCATTTCGGTATCGCGGCAGGTATTCAGGCATTGGATGATGCGGGTTTGTCCACTGAACAGCACAATCCGGAGCGTATAGGGGTTGCGATTGGCTCCGGTATCGGTGGTCTGCCGAATATCGAAACCCAACACAGCAACCTGCTTAAGTCCGGACCACGAAAAATATCCCCTTTTTTTGTGCCCTCGACCATTATTAATATGATTGCGGGCAATCTGTCCATCATGCGGGGGTTGCAGGGACCGAATATCTGTATCACTACCGCTTGCACTACGGGAACTCATAATATTGGTGAGGCAGCAAGGCTGATCAAGTATGGAGACGCCGATGCCATGGTTTGCGGCGGTGCAGAGATGGCAACCTGTCCCCTCGGTTTGGCGGGTTTTGGCGCAGCACGAGCACTTTCCACACGAAACGACGACCCGCAGGCTGCGAGCCGTCCATGGGATGCAGACCGGGACGGTTTTGTACTTGGAGATGGTGCTGGTGTGCTGGTGCTTGAAGAGTACGAATTTGCCAAAGCCCGCGGTGCAAAAATATACTGTGAATTAAGTGGATACGGTATGAGCGGCGATGCTTTTCATATGACTCAGCCAGCCGAAAACGGTGATGGTGCGCGACGCTGTATGCAAAGTGCGGTAGCTGATGCGTCGCTGAATCCAGATCAAATTTCCTATATCAACGCTCACGGTACCTCGACACTGGTTGGCGATGTGGCGGAGACAAACGCGATTAAAACCTTGTTCGGTGACCATGCCGGCAAGCTCGCGGTCAGTTCTACTAAATCAATGACCGGGCACTTACTCGGTGCTGCGGGCGGTATCGAAGCCGTGTTTTCGGTGATGGCTATACAGGAACAATGTGTGCCACCAACAATAAATTTACACAACGCAGCACCTGAATGTGATCTTGACTACGTACCGCACGAAGCGAGAAAAATGAAAGTTGAACATGCACTTTCCAACTCATTTGGATTTGGCGGAACAAACGCAACATTAATATTTAGCCAACTGTAAACAGCGACCTTTGTCTTTGTTGTGATTGCCGAACGTTCTGCGGTAACGGTTACTTTCGGCTTGTCGTCGTTAACAGTTGTTTGGTGAGATTTTGTTAAAAAGAATCATTGTGCTTTTGTTGTTGGTGGGGCTCGGTGCAGCAGCATTCGCCGCGTACGACGTGTCGAGTTTCCTGAAATCACCGCTGACATCCGAAGAAAAGTCTTTCGAGTTACATATAAAGCCCGGAGATACGATTCGTGGAATTGCTGGAAAACTCTCCGAGGCAAATCTGCTGTCGCGTCCAATGTGGTGGGAGTTGTACGCTCGTTACGATGGCTCGGCACGTAGTATAAAAACCGGTGAGTATCCTCTAACTACCGCGCTAACTCCGGTGGAGTTGCTGGAGCAGCTGCAAACCAGTAAGCAAAAACAATTTGCTTTTACGATACTTGAAGGGTGGAACATCTGGCAGCTGCGTGAGGCACTCGCTCAACATGAGGTTTTAGTCCACACCATGCAAGAGGTAGATGATTCAGATGTTATGGCGTTTATCGGTGCGCAGGCAGGACATCCTGAAGGTCAGTTTTTACCTGATACTTATCACTTTCCTCGTGGTACCACAGACGCTCAGTTTCTGTTGCGTGCCCATGAGGCTCTTCAGGCAAAACTTGCCGCTGTGTGGGCAAACAAA
This sequence comes from uncultured Granulosicoccaceae bacterium, assembly GCA_938008205.1. GTDB lineage: Bacteria > Pseudomonadota > Gammaproteobacteria > Granulosicoccales > Granulosicoccaceae. The sequence goes on along the minus strand of CALLLY010000097.1, from coordinate 2,857 downwards.
CAAGATGATCTGCCTGTGACAACCCCCTATGAAGTCATGGTGATGGCGTCGATCATAGAAAAAGAAACTTCGGTTGAAGCCGAGCGTGAGATCATTTCCGGTGTGATCGCTGGCAGATTGAAAAAAGGCATGAGACTGCAGATGGACCCAACCGTAATATACGGCATTGGCAAGCAGTTCAATGGCAATATCACACGCAAAGATCTGCAAACTAAAACTGCTTATAACACTTATAAAATAGACGGGTTGCCACCGACACCGATTGCGATGTCCAGTGCCCGGTCTTTAGAGGCAGCTGTGAATCCTGCGGCGACAAAAGCACTGTATTTTGTGGCAGATGGCACAGGCGGGCATGTCTTTAATGAGACGGTCGAGGAGCACAACAAAGCAGTGCGTCAATACATACTCAAAAGAAAAAACTGATGAACAGCCGTACACCACTCACTCGTGGCCGTTTTATCACACTGGAAGGCGCTGAGGGTGTCGGAAAATCCACCTTGCTGCCGGTAGTGTTGGAGACGCTCAAGGAATTCAATATCGAGGTATGCTGCACTCGCGAGCCGGGTGGAACGCCGTTAGGCGAGCAGCTTCGAGAAGTGTTATTAGGTACTGAAGAAGCAATGTCTTCCAAGGCAGAATTGTTGATGATGTTCGCATCGAGAGCACAGCACATTGAGAGCATCATAGAACCGGCGCTGGCGCGTGGCACCTGGGTGCTATGTGATCGATTTACTGATGCATCTTTCGCCTACCAGGGGGGCGGCAGGCAAATGGGGGCAAAAAAAATTGCCGTGCTGGAGTCCTGGGTACAGGAGGGTCTGCAGCCGGATCTGACTCTGCTGCTGGATGCATCGCGTGCAACCAGTATTGAAAGAACGCAAAGACGGCGTGAGCTGGATCGAATAGAAAGTGAAGGGGATGGTTTTTTTGAGCGCGTTCGCCTGGCTTATTTAGAACGTGCCAAAAACGACCCGCAACGAATGGTGGTTATTGATGCCAACCCTGATTTTGAAACTGTTTGTGAAACCATGCGTAAAACGCTTTTGCCAAAACTCGAACAATGGGCTGATCAGTTGGCTGATGTGTAAGTCAGATTATCGTGACTGATTCGGCACCCTATCCATGGCAACAGTCGCAGTGGTCGCAGCTCAGTCAGTCTGCAGCTGCCGAACGACTCCATCACGCCACTTTAGTGTCTGGCCAGGCCGGGGTTGGTAAGCGCGATTTTGCTGTTTCAATTGCCAAACTGTTACTTTGTCTTGAGTTTCCGAAGCAGCGACAGGCTTGCGGACAATGCGCTCGTTGTCAGTTAATGCAGGCGGGTACGCATCCGGATTTTACCTTCGTGGACTGGCTGGAAAAGTCATCTGTGATCAGTGTTGATCAGGTGCGCAAACTGAGTGATCAATTGCATCTGACCGCAACCTATGGCCCGTATCGCATAGCGATCATTAATCGCGCTGACACTATGACCTCAGCTGCATGCAACAGTCTGTTGAAAACTCTTGAGGAACCACCCGGTCGCTGTGCGCTGTTTCTGTTGTCTGAGAGAGACGCGGCGCTACCGGCGACCATCCATAGCCGCTGTCAACGAATTCTGATGCCAGTGCCCGAAAGCGCAGCTGCGCTGAGCTGGTTGCGCGATCAGAAAATCGCAGAAGCAGAAGTCGCTCTGGAATTTGCACGCGGTGCGCCGTTGCTAGCGGCAATTTTTGCTCGTGAGCGAGACTTGTCGGCAATCGGCAATATCAGGGAGCAATGGCGTCAGTTTCTGCTGGCAGACAAAAGCCCCGCCGCATTGGCTGCGGAAGCTGCCAATGTGCTTGATACGCGCGAATCTCTCACACTTTTTATGCAATGGACCACAGATCTTGTCAAAAACGTTGAATTTTCCCTGGCTGACGGCCGCTCGTCTTCTGAAGGCGCTCTAACCGAGCGTAAATTTCTTAGTCAGGCACTGCAACTGCTTCAACAGTCGCTTCGCTTCGATAATGCCAGTTTGAAAACTCTGGCTGTGCTCGAAGGTGTGTTGGCCGATATACGTATACAAAGAATACGAACTCGAGCGGAGAACTCAGCATGACCACTGATCGCAAAGCAATTGTCTCATTGACCATCACAGACCGGGGTGCGCTGCAGGCGGCGTATATGTCTTTTGTGGAAGGTGGTGGCGTATTTGTACCAACCACACAGCAATACAATCTGGGTGATTCTGTCTTTCTGTTGTTTGGCTTGATGGACGACACAGAACGCTGGCCGATTCCGGCGCAGGTTTGCTGGATCACCTCTGCCGGTGGCAACAGCGTGCCGGGCATTGGAGTGCAGTTTGTTGGTGAAAAATCCAGCAACGTAAGGCGTGCCATAGAAGATCATCTAGGTGGATTGATCAACTCAGAGCGAAAAACCAACACCATGTAGTGTGCCGGTTGGCTGTTGTGGCTAGGTAATAGAAATAAGTTTTGTGGAGCTGCGATGGATAACTTTCCATCGTGAGATTCAAAGTTGTTGTTTGCTGTGGTTGGCGCCTGCCACAGCAGAGAGCCCTCCCAGCGCTGAGACACTGATCCTTCTGCAAGGAAGTTCTAATCGTTAGCGAGTTGGTGATGCCGCGACTAGCCTCGCTCACGCGCCGGGTTTCCTGATACACCTAGCCTGCATTATTCATGAGGATTCGCCACTCAGCGGAAATAGTGCAAAACAGCTCGCTTGATCGGGCGAGAAGCGTGGCCCGCCACGCGCCGAGCTCGATCAAGCGAGATGTGCAGCAATATTTGCGTCTGATGGTGAATAGACACGCTGCTAGATTCAAACTAGTCAATAAGCACACCCTTTGATCTGTAAAAACAGTAGTTTCACT
>CALLLY010000096.1 GCA_938008205.1 uncultured Granulosicoccaceae bacterium | reverse complement strand
GGAATAACACCTACTGCGGTGCCTTTGAAATGAACAACGCCGTAGATACCGTCACCACCGGCCGGGTTAACTACCTTGTCTTCTCTCACCCTGATCCAGGGATTCTCGTAGACGCACTCACTCTCAAGTACTTTCCAGGGGTTGGTTTTTTCGTCGCTCATAAAAGTAATTCGCTTTAAAGCGGGAGTAGAGGGAAACATAGGTGTGTACAGTTAGTTTGCGGTATTCATGCCGTCTTTTTCATTCTTTGGCGGAATCAGTAAGCTGTGGTGTAAATCTTGTTGTTGGGGATAAAAGACAATACGACCGCGGGCCGGGATACGCAAAATATCGCACAAAAATGAAAGGTGACAGGCTTTACGTATGGTAGCCTGTAGGCAGTGTGCATCCCGACATAGAGGTTAAGGTGGTACACATCGCTTTTTGTTCTGTGGTTATTCTGGCAGTGTTATCGCAGTGCACAAATGCTCAGTCGCTAAACCCGGATACAAATTGAGTGTTGGTTATAGTTGTTGTAGTGAGACGATGCCTGTTGCCGGTGATGGTAGTCTGCGAGCAGGGTAATAGAACACGTCTGAATCCGGCCGCCGGGTTTGTCAGAGACGTGCTATGAGGCTCAGCTGGTTTGCGCTATATTGCGGTTTGATGCTAAGTATATCGGCTTTTTCTATTGATATTCTGTTGCCGGCATTGCTGTCAATTAGTGACGGACTGAATGCTTCGGTCGAGTCGGTACAGCTGACTATCCCGGTATATATGCTGGCACTAGGTCTTGCTAATCCGCTGTTCGGGATATTGTCTGATCGTATTGGCAGGCGACCGGGGATATTTATCGGGCTGGGTATCTACAGCCTCGGTGCGATTGTCTGTGTGGGGGCGCCAACTATTGAAGTGTTATTGGCGGGGCGTTTTCTGCAAGGCTTTGGTGCCGCTTGTGCGCCGGTGATTTGCAGAGCAATGATAAGGGACAGGTTTCAGGGGGTACAGCTTGCCCGCACCATGGCAATTGCCAGTATGTTTTTTGCGTTAGGCCCGATGCTGGCACCATTACTTGGCTATATCCTGTATGCCACTGCGGGATGGCGAGCGGTGTTTGCGTTACTCGTCGGGCTGTCATTGGTCATGTTTATCTCAACCTGGTATCAGCAAGAGACGCTGCCGCCGGAATCAAGGCGAAAACAGACCCTGGCGTCGGTCTGGCAGGATGCGTCAGCGGTTATCAGGCACCCGCAATCGAAAGCGCTGATTGTGCTCTCCTGCGTTTCGACCGGTATTATTCTGACTTTTTTATCACATGCACCGATTATCTACGCCAACCTGGGTGCTGGCGTCGGGATGTTCTCGCTGTTATTTGCCTGTATATCAGTAGGGATTGTTCTGGGCCAGATAATCAATCATCGATTCCTTGGTATTCTAACGCCCGTCACGGTAGCGTTTTATGCTGCTATTGTGGTGGCATGTACAGCAGGGGTTATCTGGTTTGCCGCAGTGACTAATCTGTTGACTGTTTATTTGTTCACGGCATTGATGTTTATGTTCAACTCTTCTTACCTGCTAATTTTTTCCAACCTGGTCAGTTTGACCTTAGAGCCACACGGACAACGCGCCGGCATGGCCTCTTCGATGTTTGGTTTTTTCAGCTATATTGGCGGGTCGCTGTTGGCAGCACTATTGGCCTTTGTGACTCACGAACAAACTAACCGCTGGGCGTTTTGTTTCATGGCGATATCTTTGCTGTTGTTGGCGGGCCTTTATCGAATAGTGAAATCTTACGATTGAAGGACCTGCAGCGGGTCTATGTCCAGTAACTGATAATCTCGTCTGCCTGCGGTCGTTTGCGCTCTGTCGGTGGTTGCTCCATCGCTCCAATATGAATAAATCCGGCGATCTGATCGATATCAGGGTCACCGCCCAGCGCGTCGATCACCTCATGGCGATAGGCTGTCCATTCGGTGAGCCACTGGGCGGCATATCCATAGGATTGAGCGGCGATCAGCAAATGACTGCATACCGCACCGCAGGAGAGCTGTTGTTCCCACAGAGGGATTTTGTGTGGAAGTACTGGCTTAAACAAAACCGCGACCACAGCGCCACTTCGCTGCATGCGGGTTTTCTCAGTTTGTTGCATGGCCTCCCCCAGGGTTTCTCGGGATTCCTCAGCTCTTTTCATTGCAGCAGGGAAGATAATTTCTTCATCAAATTTTCTACGCGCCTCTGCCTTCAGCACAACAAGTCTCCACGGCTGTACATTGGAGTGGTCCGGGACCCGGATAGCGCAGGCCAGAATGGCTGACAAATGTTCTTCCGATGGCGGAGTCGGGATCATTTTTTTTGCGACAACGGAACGCCTGCGCAGTAAAAAGTCAGTGACTGAATTTGTTGACATGAGTAGCCTGTGTTGTGTGTCGATAACGATGGCAGGTCAGTTTACCAGTGTGCTTCGAGTATTGGTGAGTGACGAAAGGTTTGTGAGCAGATAGAGTGACCTTGCTTTTCAATAATGATCGAATCAAATACGTGAATCAGAAATCGGGTAATTACAATTTGCAGAAAATAGACGACAGCTGGCGCCCGGTAGATACCGCGACATTGATGTTTATTGTGCAAAGCGAACGTGTACTGCTGATCCGTAAAAAACGTGGCTTGGGTGCCGGTAAAATTAACGGGCCGGGCGGCAAAATCGATCCGGGGGAAACACCGCTCGAGTGCGCCGTGCGGGAAGTTCAGGAGGAGCTGGTGATCACGACGCTCGATCCTCGTCATTGTGGTGAGGTGCGATTCCAGTTCATCGACGGGTACTCAGTCCACGTGCATGTTTTTCTGGCCAGCGAGTTCTCGGGTTCACCAACTGAGACCGAGGAAGCGTTGCCGATGTGGTTTTCTAAAGATCGGATCCCCTATGATGAAATGTGGGCCGACGACGTTATCTGGTTGCCGCGAGTGCTTGACGGGGATCAGGTAGACGGGCGTTTTCTGTTCGATGGGGATGTGTTAGTGGACCACGAGGTGAGCTTTTCCTAAGCCGTTTAACTGAATGATTAATCTGTCTTGCACAACAGGTATGTGTGCAATTCATGCAGTCTTTCCGGGGTGCCAATATCCAACCATTTTCCCGTGTGGTGCTGTCCGGAAATTTGCCGCTGTTCAATGGCCGGTGTCAGGACCTCACGAAGTGGCATCGATTTATTGGCGGCCAGCTTAAACAACTTTGGCTTGTACATTCCTATGCCGCTGTAGGTGTACTTAGGTTTTGCGGCACTGGTAATAGTCCCGTTACTGTCCAGCCCGAAATCTCCGCCGGCATGGTGCTGTGGGTTGTCTACCATAACCAGTCTGGCCAACTCATCATCGCGCGGGCTAAGTACTGTTTGAAAGTCGATATCGCACCAGATATCTGCACTTATTAAAAGAAACGGTGCATCACCGAGTAATGGCAGTGCGTTGGCAACACCACCGGCGGTTTCCAGTGCCTGTGGTTCATGGCTGTAGTTTATACATACGCCATAGTGACTGCCGTCGCCCAGACAGTCACGAACCTGCTGTGCCTGCCAGCTGGTATTGATAACAATTTCAGTAATTCCAGAGCCAGCCAGCTTGTGTAAGTGAAATTCGATTAATCGGGTACCGTTGGCTTTGAGCAGAGGTTTTGCTGTGCAGTCGGTGAGTGGACGCATTCGTTCACCACGGCCCGCCGCCATTAACATGGCCTTCATTGCGGTGTGCTCTGCCAGGCAATCGATTCAAAGAATTTGCAGAAGTCTGCAAGCTCTTCGTAGGTTCTGGCGGTGTTGAGTACATGTCCTGCCACAGTTTCCAGATGATTCATATAACCAGGTTTGTTATCGCGATAGTTAAGGCGACAGAAGATGCCGAGGATCTTCAAATGGCGTTGAAGTGCGGTTAACTCATACCAGCGTCTGTAGTCTGCATCGCTCGGGATAGTATCCAGCGATTGGCGATGTATCCCGAGGAGTTCCCGCTCGAGGTTGCCTGGTGTTTTACAGTAAGCATCTTTGAGCAGAGACCCGGGGTCATAGGTGATCGGCCCCAGCATCGCGCCTTGAAAATCGATCACTGCAATAACGGTATCTTCGGTCACCATCAGATTGCGGCAGTGGAAATCGCGGTGCATAAACGCCTGCGGCTGTGCTTCACAGTTTTTAATAAGAAGCTCGAACACTTCATCAAGTGTCTGTTTTGGTGTTTGGCTGTCTGGTAGTCGAAGGTGTGTTTGCAGATACCATTGTTCAAAGATAGTCAATTCGAACCTGATGAATTGCCGGTCAAACAAGGGCAGGCCGGATGTCTGTGCATGTTGTTGCAGGATAATGAGGTCATTGATGGCACGATGGTATAACGGTGTTATCGATTCAGACGTATGCGTGATGTTTTGCTGAACATGGGTATCGCCAAGATCTTCAATTATAAGTAAGCCGGTTTCCAGGTTGTAATGGTGAATATTCGGCACACGAACCCCGGTCCGGGCAATTCGTTTGGCAATGTTAACGAACGCTGCGGTGTCTTCAAATTCAGGATTGGCATCGACAGCAAGGACCGGATTATCTGCATTATGCAGGCGAAAGTAGCGTCTGGTTCCCGCATCGGTCGATAAGGCTGACATACCATCGTAGCTGACAGAAAGCTGCGCTAACCAGTCGAGCAGCAGTTGTTGTCGATCATCGTTTACCGAATTGTATTGTGAATCAGTCATCTGGCAGTTTCAGTTTACCGGCTTGTCCGGTAGGCTTCGAGAGTCGTCGCGGTCTTGCAGTACGCGCAGACATCCGCTTAAAAAACACGCACACTTGTGGGTGCATGTACATATTATCCCACTGAACGGAACAACCATGCGCAAACTACTTCCAGTCGTCGCTTTTGTTGCCGCATTTTGCTGCAACACGGTAAAAGCCACAGGTACTGACCTGTCGCTAAGTAATGAATCCGCCAACATTGAAGTGTTCGGCCCTATGCGAGCCATTATTGAACGCGGTGGCTTGGCGTCCGTTGGTGTTCTTTACAATGATCTCGATGATCTGGTCGGCCACGCCAAACTGGTTGCTGTTGGTACCCAGACTAATACCCGCGTGCCGTATCAGCTGTCATTCGGTGTTAAAGGTTTTTTTGGTGAAATCAGTGAGCCCTCTATCGATGTGGGTGCACTGGCCATTGGCGGGGCGATCAACATCCAGTACCCGTTTGGCTATAACCCTATAGACCTGAACATTGAAGGTTTTTTCACACCAGGTATCACTACCTTTGGCGACACTGAGTCTGTGATCGAGATTAACACCCGGTTATCCATTGAGATCGTGCCGCAGGCCAAAGCCTTCGTAGGATACCGGTTGCTTGAAATTGAAGACGACCGCAATTTCAACTGGGAACTCGATGACAACGTGCACTTCGGCATCCGGTTACAGTTTTAGCCAGTAAACAGGTTGTCGGCGATTACCCGTACATCGATCCGGATTTGTCAAACTGGTCGATGGCCGATCACTGCGTCATGACCAAATGACTAGAATTCAAGCGCTGCTTGATGTGATGGAGCGTCTGCGGGACCCGCAGACCGGTTGTCCGTGGGACATCAAGCAATCATTTGAAACGATCGCGCCCTACACCATAGAGGAAGCATACGAAGTTGCCGACGCCATTGAGCGAGGCGACAACGCGGCACTTTGTGACGAGTTGGGAGATCTGCTGTTGCAGGTGGTGTTTCACGCGCAGATCGGCCGTGATCTGGGTCTGTTTGATTTTGATGATGTTGCGGCGGCGATCACTGAGAAAATGGTCCGTCGTCATCCGCATGTGTTTGGTGACACCGTATTCAACAACGAACAGGAACAAAAAGCCCACTGGGAGTCGCTGAAGGCTTCCGAACGTGCAGCAACGGCTGACAGCAATGAAGTTTCTGCGCTGGATGGAGTCGCGGTTGCACTTCCAGCATTGGTACGGGCTGAGAAAATACAAAAACGTGCTGCAAGGGTGGGATTCGACTGGCCTGATGCCAGCGCCGTGTCTGCCAAGCTAACGGAGGAACTCAACGAGTTCATTGATGCCGTCACTACAGGTGATTCAAGGGCCTGCGAAGATGAGCTTGGTGATCTGTTGTTCACGGTTACCAATATGGCAAGGCATATGAAAATCGATCCGGAACAGGCCCTGAAAAAATCTACCGCAAAGTTTGAAAGACGTTTCAAGCGGGTGGAGTCATCGCTAAAGAGTAGCGGGCAGACACTGGAGTCACAGAGCGCCGAATCTCTGGATCGGCACTGGCATAACGCAAAGCTTTCGGATTGAAATTTCCGCCACTACGGAACGGTAGTGACTTCTGAGCTGCAGCTTGCTTTTCTGGCATCGTCTATCTTTTTGGGCGTGATGTTTCCGACACTTGCGAGCTGGTTCCAGCCATTGTTGTTTCCGACCATATTTTTGTTGTTTGTATTTGCAATTTTCCAGGTGAAGTTCAGCGCTGTGATCACAGTAGTGACCCGGGACTTTAATGTCTGGATTGTACTTGCGTGGCAGTTACTCTTGATGCCGTTGCTGGCTGCCTTGCTCCTGCGTCCGGTTTTGCCGGGCCAGTGGTATATTTTTACCGTTGTGACTTTGTGTACCAGCGCAATCACCGCGACTACCGCATTGTCGCGAATTTTCAATCTTAATGATGCGATGGCGTTGTCTGTCTGTATGCTCGGCACGATCATTATGCCTGTGCCGCTATATCTTATTCTCAATGGTGTTGTCGGACTTGAAACCAGAATTGAGCTGTCGATTTATCTGCAACGCATTGGCATTTTTATCGTGTTGCCCTTTGTTCTGGTCACCGCACTGCGGGCGCTTCTCTCGGAGACTGTTCAAAGCAAAGTTGTGCAACAGACGCCTGCGATAGTTCTGGGGTTGCTGATGATCTTTGGTTTGTGTGTCATGGATGGTGTGCGCGAAATGATGAGTGACAATCCATGGATGCTTGCACGGCTTGCTATATTGGCGTTTGCAATCAGTCTGATAACACAGGTACTGACGTTCAGTATATTTACTTTTCTCGGACAAGACGATGCCAAAACGGCGTGTTTGTTATGTGCCTATCGCAATATGGGTATTGTGGCGGCGATTGCCGGTGCGTCTCTGGGTGAAAACTTCCTGATATTCGTGGGAGTCTGGCAGTTACCCATGTATATACTTCCGCTGGTGCTAAAACGTTTTTATCAATCGGCAGCGTAGTTGGTAATTAGGCTTGAGTGGCCGTTAGTCCTGAGTGGCCAGTGCTCTTAACGCTTCCATATATACTTTCTCATCTGGCAGTGTGTTGCTGCGTTGTGCTTCCCACAATACTTTACCAAGCGGCTCCATCATCAGGTGCTCCATCTCGTGGCTGTCCCGGTATCTCAGTATCATTTTTCGGGTCAAATCTCTAATTCCCGCTGGTCGATCGGTTGCCACCTGTTCTCGCAGTGTGATGTGCATGCCCATATGCAGGAATGGATTGGTCTTACCGTGCTCCGGGTAATATTCCGACTCGATGGCCGCTTCGGGGTTGCGAAGTATTTCATGATACTCGGGGTGATCTTTAATCACGTCCGCGATAATGGTTTCCATTGGTTCAAGTGCTACCCCTTCATTGGCTTTTTTCCATACATCAAAATATTGCTGCCGTATTTTGTTTCTGTCTTGCGAATAGATCATTTATATTTCACTCGATACAGATTCTTTGTGTTGCGGGTGTTTGCGCTGTTCCAGTAGATTTTTACCGGCGATCAACAGGCCAAGCACAATGAAAGCACCCGGTGGTAGTACTGCGACTAGCAGACCGCGGTAGTTTTCAAACGCCATTAACGGTTCTTCGCCGATAAGCGTGCCGAACAGCAGATCGGACTGTGAAAATAGTGTTCCGGTGCCAAGCAATTCTCTGATCGCTCCCATGACGATTAGCACCAGCGCGAATCCTACACCGTGTGATACACCATCAAGGAATGATTGGGCTACCGTGTTGCGTGATGCAAAAGCCTCGGCGCGCGCCAGTATTGTGCAATTAGTGATAATTAGTGGAATAAAGATGCCGAGTTGCAAATAAAGTTCGTACGAAAAGGCGTTCATCAACATGCCAATCGTCGTCACTATGCCGGAAATCAACAGAACAAAAACCGGAATACGGACCTCATATATGAGCCAGTGTCTGGTGGCCGAGACAATGGTATTTGAAACCACTAATGTCACCAGCGTTGCCAAACCCAATGCCACCCCGTTAATTGCCGTGTTGCTAACTGCTAGCAGCGGGCAAAGGCCAAGCAGTTGAACCAGCGCCGCATTGTTGTGCCAGAGCCCGGATTTCCATCGGATTGTATTCGCGCTTGAATCGTTCATTGTCGGTCGAAGATTTGCTGCCGGTGTTCTTTATACCACTCGACCGTCTGGTGTACTTCGTGTACCACCGCCCGGGGAGTGATAGTCGCACCGGTAAATTGATCGAAGTCACCGCCGTCCCGTTTTACTTTCCAGTTTACCGGTGAGTTGAGGCCTTTGCCGTTAAAGCTGAGAATCCAGTCGGATTTTTTGATTTCGATATCGTCGCCTAAACCGGGGGTTTCAGTGTGTTTGACAACACGCACACCGGTGACTACGCCGTCATAGGTAAGGCCTATCAGCAGGTCGATACTGCCCGAATATCCCTCTGGTGCGGTGGTTTGAATGACAACCGCGCTGGGTTTTTGATTCAAATATCCCCGGTATACTGTGAGGCTCTGATCTCGATTCTTATCTGGTACGGCTACCTTCTTTGCTTGCAGCATATTGTCTATGTAGCTGTCGGGAAGCACCTCAGTCAATGTAGCGTTTAAGTGCTGTAATTCGTTGCGATGGATGGTTGATGCAGTAAAGCGGTTAGCCAGTAACAGCACCAATCCTGTCACCAGTGCATAGCAGCCGAGTCTGGCGGCGTCTCGCATTGATACTTGTTTGGCGCTCATTTCGGTCGTGCTGCTTTGAGCGCGATGTCCAGCCGGTCCAGCATAGGCACACAGCAATTCATTAGTAATACAGCGAAAGCGGCACTGTCGGGGTAGCTTCCGAAAGTTCTTATGACATAGAGCAACACACCAACGCAAAAACCAAAGAACAGTCTTGTTTCATTGCTGGCCGGAGCAGTCACCGGGTCAGTGATGATAAAAAAGGCGCACAGCATGGTGGCGCCGCTGAATAAGTGGAACATCAGATCAGGATAAGTGGTACCAAACAGCAAATGACACAGGGTAATGCCCACTAACATTGAGACAGGCAGGTGCCAGGTAATAACTCGTGTGAGGATTAACAGCGCGCCGCCGGCGAGAAAAGCAAAGTTAAGCCATTCACTGTGTAGTGCTCCGAAGCTGCCGCGGATGTCTGCTGAAAACTGCTCTACAGGAATATTCTGTAGTTTGAGATCGTAGAGCTGACTCAGGGCGGTAGCGCCGGTAAGCGCATCGTAGTTTGTGCTCTGGCTGAGCCCGCCGTTGAGTGCAACAGATAATGTTTCAGTCATTGTCAGTGTGAATGACTCCGGCATAGCGATCCAGGAGCTTATGTCCAGAGGATAGCTGATCAGAACCATGGCGTAGCCGGCCATCGCCGGGTTGAAGAGATTTTGACCAATGCCTCCGTAGATGTGTTTTGCCAGCAGTATCGCAAATACCGTGGCGAGTACGACCAACCACCAGGGCAGCAAGGGTGGCAGACACAGCGCTAACAAAACAGCCGTGACAATCGCAGAAAAATCTTTAATCGATTGTTCAACAGCATGGCCCCGAAGCTTTAGCGCCATGGTTTCCGTGAGTACGGCTGTGATAATCGCTATAGTAATGTTGAGTACCCCGCCCCAGCCTGTCAGGTAGAGGTGAACACCAATACCTGGAAGCAGAGCCAGCAGCACAAGCATCATCACATCGGCAACCGATCGGTTGGTTGTTGTGATCAATTGAATGAACCGGTATCTGAATTGCTGGCGGGTTTTTTCTTGCGCTGTAATGCCTGAGCAATCAGATCTTTGCGCGATTGCGATGTTTTCGGAGCAGGTTTCTCCTTGAGACGTTTTTTACGATTGCACGAGCTTTGAGCAAGTAAGCGCTGCTCACGTTTTTCGTACCGCCGTCTGGCAATTGCTGCAGCCTGCTGTTCCTGCTGTAACTGCAGCATTTGTTGTTTAGCCTGTTTGAATTGTTGTGTCAGCGGAATCTGGCTGGGACAAACC
>CALLLY010000095.1 GCA_938008205.1 uncultured Granulosicoccaceae bacterium | reverse complement strand
GACGCTATCGTCATCACCGGTGATCTGCTGGACTCAAGCAAAGTCGATGCTGATTTTCTGGCACCGCTTGCGAACATCACCTGCCCGGTATGGATGTCTCTGGGTAACCACGAGCGGTATGTAGATTTGTCTCAGGCAATTGCTGCTATTGAACAACAGCAAGTGACTGTTTTGCGCAACGCCAGTGCATGGTTTGAAAACCTGCATATCATCGGTGTGGACGATACCGACCACCCTGCAGACGCCAGACTCGCGTTATCTAAAATGACACTGCCTGATGATCACTTTTCCATTCTGCTCTACCACCGACCGGATGGCTGGCAGGCTGCGAGAGAATTTAATATTGATCTAATGCTGGCAGGGCACACCCATGCCGGTCAGATCTGGCCGTTCGGACTATTGGTTAAACTTCAATTTCCACAAATGGCTGGCTACTTTAACCACAGTCACCCGGGTAATTCGGAGTCTCATATGGTGGTTTCACAGGGTACAGGCACCTGGGGCCCGACCATGCGGTTAGGAACGCGCAGCGAAATTATTGTTCTTGATTTGCAGCCGACCGACTAAAAATCTATTACTTTGTATTCGGGCCGCTGACGTTCTTCATCGGTAATCTGCCCCTTGCGCAAGTCACAAGCCATGCAGGTAATCGCAGTTACCGGCAAGCCCTTAAGTTCGGCGCCAACATTGCGGTGTACATGCCCGCAGTACACGGCGCGCAATGCCTCACACTGCGCAAACATACCGGTCAGCGTCTCGACTTCGGACCAGTCTTCAAATTGAAACGGATCCGGTATTTCTGTCACCTCAAACGGGGTGTGATGCATAAACACGATCAGCGGTCGGGAGTCGCCCGCCTCCAGTGAAGCTTTAATATGCTGCAGTCGGGTATTACACAACCTGCCTTTATTACTTTGCGTGCTGACCGTATCGATCATCAACATTCGCACTGGATAGTCTTCGAGAGAATATTGAATAAACTCCTGCAGCATAACCAGACGATCCGAAAACACAGCGACCAGCTCGCTTCTGTTATCGCGGTTACCCGGCATCACAAAATAAGGAGCACTCAGCTCATCCAGCGCACTGCGCGCCTGTTGATACTCTTGCGCGTTGGCATCGTGCGCGATATCGCCGGTATGGACGACCAGGTCGGGTGATTGCGCGTTTACTGCTTCTACACAGCGCTTGAGGTCATCGAGACGTTGCGGGGTTTTGAGTGAGATATGACTGTCAGATATCTGAATGATGCGCATATTGGGCTGATCTATATCGAGGTAAATGATAGGCTGAGGATTAGTTTTTATCGACTGACATTTGCATGCAACAACAACGCCCTACTCTGGACGAACTGACCCAACAGCTCATTGAATTTCGCGATCAACGAGACTGGCGCCAGTTTCACTCACTTAAAGATCTGATTCTGTCGCTGTCTCTGGAGGCTTCAGAGCTACTGGAGTTATCGCAATGGAAACCGGAACAACAATTTGAAGAAGAATCAGCCACGCCGGAAATGAATGAACGCCTGCAGGAAGAGTGTGCCGATGTGTTGCTGTATTTATTGTTAATCAGTGAACGCTGCGGCATTGATCTGCAGCGCGCCGCGGCTAAAAAAATTGCCGCCAATGCGGAGAAGTACCCGGTTAGTAAATCTAAAGGCACTTCAGCCAAGTACAATAAACTTTAAACACCGGGACTCACCGCCCGGCTATCCGGGCAGCGAGAATTTATAGCGCTACGTAGCGTTATGCCTGGCTCTGGTAGTAATCCATCAGAATTTTGGCAACTTCGGGTCGTGAAAACTCCGCTGGAGGCGCGATGCCCTTGCCGAGCATTTCTCTTACCGCAGTACCAGACAACAACACAAAGTCTTCTTTGCTGTGATCGGGCGCCTCACGCATCATCACAACCTGATCAAGCTTTTTGGAATAGGCGGTGTGATCAGCCATGAACATTTCAATTTTCAACGCTCCCTGAGGAATTTTTTCGAAAATCTCCTGCGCTTCAAACGGCTCGTAGTAGTCACCAACACCAGCATGGTCGCGGCCGATAATGAAATGCGTCGCCCCCATGTTCTGACGGAACACTGCGTGTAACAACGCTTCACGCGGGCCTGCGTAGAGCATGTCAAAACCGTAGCCGGTCACCAGCGCCGAGTTAGCTGGAAAGTCAACATCGATCATTTTGCGGATGCAGGCATCTCTGACATCCGCCGGAATATCACCCGGCTTCAGCTTACCAAGCAGCATGTGTATTACCAGACCATCTGCGCCCAACCTGTCCATCGCCATACGGCACAGTTCTTCATGCGCCCTGTGCATCGGGTTGCGGGTTTGAAAAGCAACCACTTTGTTCCAGCCGTTTTGCTCTATAGACTGTCTTATCTGTTCTGCAGTGCGGAAGGTATCGGGGAAATCGGTTTCGAAGTAACTGAAATTCAAAACCTCGATGCTACCGGACAACAACACAAAGTCTTCTTTGCTGTGATCGGGCGCTTCACGCATCATCACAACCTGATCAAGCTTTTTGGAATAGGCGGTGTGATCTGCCATGAACATTTCAATTTTCAGCGCGCCTTGCGGGATTTTGTCGAAGATCTCCTGAGCTTCAAACGGCTCGTAGTAGTCGCCAACGCCGGCGTGATCGCGGCCGATAATGAAATGCGTCGCTCCCATGTTCTGACGGAACACTGCGTGTAACAACGCTTCGCGCGGTCCTGCATAGAGCATGTCAAAACCATAGCCGGTTACCAGCGCCGAGTTAGCCGGAAAGTAAACATCGATCATTTTGCGGATGCAGGCATCTCTGACATCCGCCGGAATATCACCCGGCTTCAGCTTACCGAGCAACATATGTATTACCAGGCCATCTGCGTCCAGCCGGTCCATCGCCATGCGGCACAGCTCTTCATGCGCGCGATGCATCGGGTTGCGGGTTTGAAAAGCAACCACTCTTTTCCAGCCGTTTTGCTCTATAGACTGTCTTATCTGTTGTGCAGTGCGGAAGGTATCGGGGAACTCAGTTTCGAAGTAACTGAAATTCAAAACTTCGATACTGCCGGACAACAACACATTACCCTGCCCCATGAATTCAGCCACACCCGGGTGCTCGAGATCTGTAGTGCCGTAAACATGCTGTGCAATAGATTCAAGCTCTTGCTGCGTGACCGTTTCTATAGAGTCGACCTGCTGAATCGCAAGCACCGGCGCACCCTCTACATTGGGATCTTTCAGTGCGATACGATCTCCCACTGCAATACCGGAAACGTCACTCTCCGGCATTAAATTTAGTACCGGAGTGGGCCAGAACAGGCCATCAGTCGTCTGCATTTTTTCTGCGACTGAAATCGCATCTGCCTTAGCCATATAGCCGGATAACGGTGTGAAATATCCGCCACCCAGCATGACCGCGTTGGCAGCAGTGGCAGAACTGACGGTAATCGAACTCAACGATGCTGACTGCACCTGCAGTTTTTCGCGTGAGGCACTGTCACTAACGTATAGCGGCTTGAGCACGTCTGAACCGTGCGGTGAGATTAAACTCGACATAAATTATGGTTCCAATGAAACTCTATACAGGCACTTTTTTGCGGCACTGAATAGTATTCCGGTTTAAAAGTATTGAGGTTAAAAGTGATACATCGGGTAGACCGCACCATCGGTCTTGCCTTTATAGTTGAACTGCCGCTTGGCCATTTTATGATAAGGCAGGTTATTCTCACTCATAAATTGCTGTACGTCTTTTTTACTCCAGCGTGCCAACGGATCTACCTTGATCAGTTTGCCCTCTACATCGACACGATTATGCGGCTCCGGAGAGGGATCCACATGATAAACAGCGCTTATCCAGCACTGGTATTCCGCCAGGCAATCATTGATATGTAACAACTGAAACGATCTGCCAGGCATATCCCGATAATGTACCCACATACGCTCGCAGTGATCGCGATCTCCCTGCGCTACAGTTGTCTCGCGACCTTCGTTCATTGACACGTTCTGCAAGCCCAGCAGCTCGACAATTTGTGAACGATACTCGGCGCTTTCTTCAAAGATTGGCGGACGCTGGCAGAACACTACCGGTGTCGCCGGATTGATATCGGCGACCATTTTCAGCACACAGATACTGGGGGCCCGCAGCGAGGCAGTGATCACGGTTTTTCCCGGAAACCTGTCTGTAATCAGATGGTTCAATAACGCCTGGGTATCGAGATCACCGCTGATCGAACGGATGTCTTGTCGCAGTGACATAATGGCTGCTCTGTTTCACAACCCGCATTTATACCACTGGTGAGTGCAGTGCGCGATACAAAATACGCACTCTGCCAGACTGGCAGCGGTGTCGCACAGATCAATTTCGTGGCGGCAAAAATCGCTGGCAGAGATCCTGATCCCGTTAGCCCTCAAGCCGACGGCTAGAACAGATGGGCTTTATCAGGGTTGAACGAGAAGCTTGCCAGCTGCCCCTCGACAATGTCGAGAAAGTCAGGCGAGGCGAATCGAAATGAAGTTTGTGTATCACTGACCAGCTCTACCACTGTTTCTGTTCCGAGCCGCTCAACCAGTGTTACTTCACCGCGCAGCGGTCCATCGGCGTCCAGCACCATGTGCTGAGGGCGAATGCCAAGTTTGGCCGCTGCACCATCCGCTTTATTGCCCACTAATCGAATACCACTGGCCGTCACATCACCACCTTCGAACTGCCCGAAATCAGTGCCGGCACCAGCCACCAGAGTGCCCTCGAAAAAATTCATTTTCGGAGAACCCAGAAAACCCGCGACAAACTCGTTGGCGGGCATATTAAACAACTCCATAGGTGAGCCGACCTGCATTACCTCGCCGTCTTTGAGCACAACGATTTTGTCTGCCAGCGTCATTGCTTCCACCTGATCATGCGTTACATAAATAGTGGTTGCACCGAGCTGGTTATGAAGCTTGGCTATCTCTACGCGAGTGTCGTGACGCAACGCTGCGTCCAGATTTGACAGTGGTTCATCAAACAGAAAAACATCAGGGTTTCTTACAATCGCACGACCAATGGCCACACGTTGCCTCTGCCCGCCCGACAGCGCCGCCGGTCGCCGATCAAGCAAGTGTTCCATTTGAAGGATTCGCGCCGCCTCTTCCACTCGCTCACGTATTTCAGCTTTACTGTACCCTTGTAAATCCAGTGAAAAAGCCATGTTGTGAAACACTGTCATGTGCGGGTACAGCGCGTATGATTGAAACACCATGGCAATACCACGTTTTGAAGGCGGCAGATCCATCACCGGTCGATCAGCAATAGTGATCTCGCCACTGGTCAGGTTTTCAAGCCCCGCGATCAAGCGCAACAGAGTCGACTTACCACAACCTGAGGGCCCGACAAAAACCGCAAACTCTCCATCGTCGATCTGCAGATCAACATCGCGAATCACCGGTACTTTACCGAAAGATTTATTTACACCTTTGAGTGTGACCTGGGCCATCTATATTTCCTCAAAAGTCGCAGCCAGCGACTCAAAGTCAAAACTGCAGCGAAGGGATTGTTGCTCTGACAGACGATCAAACACCAGCTGCCGGGGGCCACCGGTCACTTCACTCATGGTGTTGGCAGACATCAATGCGGGTTGCGCCTTGCGCCACTTTAGAAATCTGGAAAATTCGTTATAGATTGAATTGTCTCTGTCTACTTCATCGAGTGCGGCGCGTGCCAGGTGCCGCTGATCTATCGGCAACCACGTACTGTTGGCTTTGGAAAACCCGCCATTTGGTGAATCACCTCTCCACACCATGGGTGTGCGGCAGGTATCGCGGCCCAGAAATGTGGGTGCGAATTCAATTCCCCAGGGATCCTGCATGTGCTTGACGGGGATATCACGCACATCCTGAAACGCAAGCTCCTCTCCCTGATAAATACAGGCTGATCCGATTAAACAGGTTTCAAGTTTCAGCAGCAATAACTGCAATGCCGGTTGTTGCTCTTCGCGCAAGCCTAACGCGGCAAGTTGTCTTGTGGCACTGCGCGGCACATCGTGATTAGAGAAGGCAAAGCTCAGGCGGCCAGTGCCATTAAATGCTTCTATCGCTTTGGTGATGGCACGCTTCAGACCGTCCACATCAAGCCCGTCCCACTGCAGCAGGTTAAAGTTATAAGTCGCGTGCAGTCGCCCGGGTGCAGTGAAGTTCTGGCTTGCCTTGATGGGATCGTCACCGTGCAGCTCACCCATTAAGAACTTATCACCATAGTGGTCTGCTACGGCTCTGAACGACTCACTGAACGACTGAATGGCAGGTTGATTTAACTGAGCTGTATCGTGCAATTGCCGAAAGAATGGTTGCTGTTGTTGCGGCAGCGGGCCGGGAACAAAACCCGGGTTGGCCTCATTGTTTGCATAGGGCTCGCTGTTCGCATTGATGGTATGCACAGCGTCCAGTCGAAAACCGTCTACACCACGATCAAACCAGAACCGCGCAACATCCATTAACGCTTCCTGCACAGCCGGATTAGCGTGATTAAGATTCGGCTGA
>CALLLY010000094.1 GCA_938008205.1 uncultured Granulosicoccaceae bacterium | reverse complement strand
ATTCACACGCGTCACAGTCCCGGTTTGCCTGCCAGCTATTCTGGATATATCAATCTACTTGTTCGTCAATGCGATGACCACAGTTTCGGCGGTGGTGTTTTTATATTCCCACAAAACCACGCTGGCCTCTATTGCGGTACTGAACATGGATGACGCCGGAGACATTGCCCCTGCCGCCGCCATGGGCATGATGATCTTCTACACAAATGTAGCAGCCCGTCTAATCCACTTGCTGATTTCAAAAGGCATATTGCAAAAAACACAACGCTGGCGTTACAGATAGACAAAAGGGCTAAAAAAACGTCTACAGCACATTTCAGGGTTAATCTCTGCCAGTATCTATTCGATCAGCCGCGCAATAGCCGCATCCAGGTAGCGATGAAAACCCGGATCATTACCGGGAGATGCGACACAATGCCCCCATGGAGATTCATACACTTGAAGTTCACTGTGTTGAATGTGCTGTACTTCGAAAGCATTGTCTTCCGGCCGGAAATACAAATCATTATCACAGGCAATCACAATAGTACGCGCTCTTATGGCGGCTAACGCCTGCTTAAAATCTCCATGGTAAGCAGCTTGCCGACTAATATCGGCTGACTGCCAGCTGGCAAGCTTGCACAGCAGGTCATTGGCATCCCACTGCAAATGATCCTGTTCCCAATCCTGCAACAACGCTTCTGCGCTTTCAAAACCTTTGTGCTCATAGAGCTTCTCACGAAAAAAAGTTTGTGAAAAAGCCCACCCCGCATAAACCCGTGCGAAGGCTTTTAACCCCATCTCCGGGGGAGTCTGGTAGTTGCCATTGTTATAGACCGCATCTGCTGTTAGAGCCGCCTTGACCCCTTCGAGAAATACCCAGTTATGTTCGGCGATTTTAGCGGATGCACAAAATGGCAGGATCGCATCCACCATATCGGGGTATTGAGCGGCCCATTGAAACGACTGACATCCTGCCATCGACCACCCGGCGACCAACGCTATCCGTTTAATACCATACTCTTCGGTAAGCAGCAGATGTTGTGCACGCACGTTATCGAACAAGGTAATCGACGGAAAGCCCGCACCATGCTGATGTCCACTGGTGTTACTCGGAGATGATGAAATACCATTACCGAACATATTCACCGACACAATAAAATGCCGTGCCGGATCAATGGCTCGGCCCGACCCGAAAAAACCCTCATTACGCCTATGGCTGCCAGTGTAGAAGGTGGGCAGCACCACCACATTATTCTTATCAGTATTTAGCTGGCCGTAAGTATTATAAGCCAGCCTGGCGTTAGACAGAGTCTCACCGTTTTGCAGCTTATAATTTCCAAGTTCGAAAACCTTATAGTCAATGTGCACTAGTGCTACTCAAGCTGGCTGGAGTTGAATGAAGCGAAATATTGTTTACGATACAAGTACAAAGATCCGGATATGCGCATCACTCAAAACAAACTCTCCAACCGGCTATTAACCCGTAGCTCGGCAACTGAAGCTTCTGCCGGCAGTGACAAGGCATACGAGGTAGTAGCCGCGATAGCTTCCGGTGTGATTTTAAACTCACCTTCCGGCGTCTGATAGTCCGCTACCATGTCGGTGTCGACCAGCCCCGGACAGATCGATGTTGCGCGTAGTCCGCTTTGCCAGCCATCCTGCCGAATAGCATGCGTTAACGCCATTGATGCATGCTTGGAGGCGCAGTACCCCCGGGTTCGCAGCGCCCATAACCCGGACTCCGGACAATGAAACTATGTTGACGACACGCCCGTGACCACTACTTTTTAACGAGGGTAACGCGGCGCGCACAAGGCGCAAAGGACCTTTGAAGTTTACTGCCCACATTTTATCGAGCTCTTCTTCGCTGCCATCTTCAAGGCCCACTCGGTAAATCACTCCTGCATTCAACACAACCCCATCGATTCTGCCAAATTTTTCAAGCGTGGCGTTTACCCAATCTGCGGAGTCTGTGGTACTGGTGGCTTCCCACTGATGGGTTAAGACCTCCGTTTTACCCGGCATCGATATATCACCTGGATTGCGTGCCCCAAGACTCAATTGATAACCTTCTTCCGCCAGCTTATTTGCGATTGCCCGGCCAATTCCACGGTTGGCGCCGGACACCATAATGACTCTTCCTTCAGGTTTTAACATTTGTGCCTCTTTAGTAAACGTTAGATGGAAGCTTCTGCCAGCTCGGCATTAACAAACTCAACAAACGTGCGAATAATTCGCAGGTCACTTCGTTGTGCCAGATAAAACAATGATTCCTGCATTTGCAGTTGAGCATCAATAATATCGTAGCGCTGCAATCGAACATCATTGCCCAGCTCGGCCTCGGACACAAAGCCAATACCAGCGCCTGACCCCACAATCTCCCGCATCGCCTCGCGGCCCTCCACTTCCATAATGGGTTTGAGTTTCACTTTACGCTTTTTAGCTTCCTGCTCCAGCAGCTCACGGGTTTTAGAACCTTTCTCTCTGAGCACCACCGGAAGCTCGGCTAACTGTGCAAATTTGAGCTTTTTGGTTTTTGCAGGCAGGTAGCCTTTAGCGGCAACAACGACAATGGGGGTTGTACCAAGATCTATCTGCTTAAGATCAGCACTGGTTTCAATACTGCCACCAATAGCCAGCTCGGTGTTGTAAGCCCGAAGCTGCCCCAACATGTCTTCGGTATTCGACGTACGCAGCGAGACAAAAACATTGGGATATTCCGTCTGAAAAGCACCGAGTATTTTTGATATGTGGCAAGCTGAATCAACAATAATTCGTAGCTCACCTTCAATCGCCGAGCGTTTCTCAATCAGGAAATCATTGATCTCCTGCTCTACCTCAAACATGCGTCTGGTCAGGTGAAAAAGCTGAGTGCCTGATTCTGTCAGGTACACACGCTTTTTTTCCCGACGAAACAATAAAACATCGTGATCCTGCTCAAGTCTGCGTACGTGCTCAGACAACGCAGGCTGAGTAAGAAACACTTGTTCCGAGGCTCTGGAAAAACCACCGTACAGCGCCACGTTGTGAAACGCTTTCAACTGGCTATAGCTCACTTCATATCCTCCACCCACGGCCATAAGACGTTCTTATAGATTAATCTAATTTAGTGATTTTACATATGGATATTTTACCGAGACAATGACAGCACTTTCTGAGGATACGGATTCTACGATGGCACAACTGCCGACTATCGAAGTCAACCAGCGCAACTACCCCGGACCTGTGGTTCCGGCTATTGCCATCTGCCTCGACGGTTGCGAACCTGCCTACCTTGACGAAGCCATTGCTGCCGGCCTAATGCCCAACCTGAAAAGAATCAGGGAAAACGGTACTGATCGTCTGGCCCACAGTGTGATCCCTTCGTTCACCAACCCGAACAACCTCTCTATTGCAACCGGTCAGCCACCGAGTGTGCATGGTATCTGCGGAAACTACCTGTACGATCCGGACACCGGTGAAGAAGTGATGATGAACGATGTGCGGTTTCTGCGCGCACCCACCATCTTCAGCCGCTTCCAAAAGGCAGGAGCCACCATTGCGATTGTGACTGCGAAAGACAAGCTGCGCGCCCTGCTGGGCGCGGAACTGAAAATGGAAGCAGCAGGCACGTGTTGCTTTTCTGCAGAAAAGTCTGCATCGACCACTCAGGCTGAGCACGGCCTTGACAATGCTTCAAATTGGCTCGGTGTACCACAACCGGAAGTGTACTCGGCGGACTTGTCTGAATTCGTTTTTGCCGCAGGAGTCAAGCTGCTAAAAGAACGCAAGCCAGACCTTATGTACCTGACCACAACGGACTACATTCAACACAAACATGCGCCAGGTACACCTGATGCCAACAGCTTCTATGAAATGTTTGACAAGTATCTGGGAGAACTTGACAACATGGGTGCTGCGATTGTGACTACCGCTGACCACGGCATGAAGCCCAAACACAAAGCAGATGGCTCACCGGATGTGATTTATGTGCAAACTATTCTCGACAACCTTTTAGGGGCAGGGAATTCAAGGGTTATTCTGCCAATTACAGATCCCTATGTGGTACATCACGGAGCACTTGGCGGGTTTGCCACTGCCTATCTGCCAGCAGATTGTGATCACACCGACATCGTTAGCAAACTCGCTGCACTGGACGGCATGTTACTGGTGGTGGATAAGCCGACTGCGGTAGAGCGTTTCAAGTTACCGGCTGATCGCATTGGCGATATTGTGATGATTTCCGATGAAACAGTAGTCATCGGCACCAGTGAAGAGGGGCATGACCTGGCGGCACTAAAAGAACCACTGCGCTCTCATGGCGGGTTAACCGAGCAAGTGGTCCCGTTTATTGTTAATCGCAAAATTGATTTACCCGGGGCTCCGGAGCTGAACAATTTTGATGCAATATTCTACGCAACCACGGCAGCCAGCCAGACATCGAGCTGACAACTGCCTTGGCTCTTAACTCTTAAAACATCGCCACACAAAGACTCACAATAAAGGCACTACAGATAGATGGGCACATCAGTACTTAAAGATAACAACATCGCCGTTCGCCACGAAGGGATGCGCATAGGCGGTGAAAAAGTATTTACCGACGATGTGATTGAAGTGTACTACCCGTATACGGAAGAGTGTATTGGTACGGTGCCAGCCGGAAAGGCAGAACACGCGGCCCGGGCTTTTGAATTTGCCGCAAACTATCAATCGAAGTTAACACGTTTTGAACGACAGAAAATTCTGCTGCGAACCGCAGAGCTTATTGGCGAACGCAGAGACGAACTCGCACTGTGGTTAACGCTTGAACTGGGTATAAGCCAGCAACACGCCCTGTACGAAGCC
>CALLLY010000093.1 GCA_938008205.1 uncultured Granulosicoccaceae bacterium | reverse complement strand
ATCTTTTTGCCTTTGAGCTTTTTGTCTTTTTCTATACGGGCAATTTCTGCGGCTCTTTCCTGTTCATCGAGTGCGTAGAATTTTTCTTTACCTACATCTATTCGGAACAGTGGTGGCATGGCAACGAATACATGGCGTGCTGCTACCAGCGCTTTAAAGTGCCGCACAAACAACGCACAGATAAGGGTTGCGATGTGAGCGCCATCGGAGTCTGCGTCTGCAAGGATGCAGATTTTACCGTAGCGCAAACCGCTGAGATCCGTAGAGCCGGGGTCGATGCCTATGGCGACCGATATGTCGTGCACTTCCTGCGAGCCGAGTAACTGATCCTGCCCGACTTCCCAGGTGTTGAGGATTTTACCTCGCAACGGCATGATGGCCTGAAAGTCTCGGGAACGCGCCTGCTTTGCAGAACCGCCTGCAGAGTCTCCTTCGACTAAGAACAATTCTGTTCGTGAAAGATCTGTTGAAACGCAATCTGCCAGCTTGCCAGGTAGTGCAGGACCGCTGGCAACTTTCTTACGCACCACTTTTTTACCGGCGCGCATGCGTTGTGTTGCTGCCGCTATAGCAAGCTGTGCAATAGCATCGCCACTTTCCGGGTGTTGGTTTAACCAGTGTGAGAAAGCATCTTTAACAGTGCTTGATACGAATGCTACACAGTCCCGACTGGATAAGCGTTCTTTGGTTTGGCCTGCAAACTGCGGGTCTGCCATTTTTAATGACAATACAAAGCTGATTCTTTCCCAGGTGTCTTCGGGGGTAAGTTTTACGCCACGTGGTAACAGGTTTCGAAACTCACAAAAGTCTTTTATCGCTTCACTGATTCCGGTTCTGAGTCCGTTCACATGGGTACCACCTTGTGCTGTTGGCACCAGATTCACGTAACTTTCATTCACCGCATCGCCGCCTTCCGGCAACCAGACAAGCGCCCAGTCTACTGCTTCTTTTTCACCCTGCTTTGATCCGACAAAGGGTGCGGTTGGCAACGTGGTAAAGCCTTCCAGTGCTTCTGCCAGATAGTCCTGCAGGCCGTCTTCGTAACACCACTCAAGCTTTTCTTTGGTTTCTTCAATTTTGAGTTTGACGCGTAAGCCGTTGCACAACACGGCCTTGGCACGCAACACATGTTTTAAGCGAGGGATGGAGTATTTGTCGCTGTCGAAGTATTTTTTATCCGCCCAAAACCGCAACGTGGTGCCGGTGTTGCGTTGTCCAACGGTACCGATGGCTTTGAGGGGATCTGCCTTGTTGCCGCCTTTGAACGTTGCCAGATACTCTTTGCCGCCGCGGCGGATTTTCACTTCGAGTTTTTTCGACAGCGCATTAACTACCGATACCCCTACCCCGTGTAATCCACCGGAAAACTGATAGCCACCGGAGCCGGAGAATTTGCCTCCGGCGTGCAGCGTACAAAGAATCACTTCGACGCCGGGCAGTTTGAGCTTGGGGTGTTTGTCTACCGGCATGCCGCGACCGTTGTCGGTCACTTCAAGCGAGCCGTCTTTATAAAGAGTGACTGAAATTTCGCTGGCGTAGCCGGCAATCGCCTCGTCGACACTGTTGTCGATCACTTCCTGAGCGAGGTGATTGGGGCGCGTGGTATCGGTGTACATGCCCGGGCGTTTACGCACCGGGTCGAGCCCGCTCAGAACTTCAATGGAAGCGGCGTCGTATTTTGCGGACATAGATTCTTGCGAGTTGAAAAAAGAAAAGGCGAATTCACGCAATGTTACCTGATCAGGGTGTGACCCGTCAGGTTACTCGCAGGATAAGGGGCCAAGAGCTTGTCCGAGGCGATGAAAACGCATCGCAACGGAGACGGGTAAGGGTCTGGTATACTCCCGGGTCTAACTTTTCCTGAATTGCCAGCGACCAAACGACATGTCTGACTCACCGTATATTATTGATGTAACGAAAGAAAATTTCGAAGCCGTGATTCTTCAGGGCTCGATGCAAACCCCGATTCTGATCGACTTCTGGGCCGATTGGTGCGAGCCATGCAAAATGCTGATGCCGGTACTGGCAAAACTGGCCGAGGAATATCAGGGTGCATTTATTCTGGCCAAAATTGATACCGACGCTGAGCAGGAGATCGCCCAGCAACTGGGTATTCGCAGCCTGCCCACCGTAAAGCTCATTATTAATGGTGCGGCGGTTGACGAATTCAGTGGTGCGTTGCCCGAAGGTGAAGTACGCGCGTTTCTCGACAAGCACATCAGTGCCGAGCCACCTGCCCCGGACCCCAGCCAGGATCCGGTAGAGATGGCGAAAATTCTGCAGTCGCAGGGCCAGGCAGAAGCGGCCATTGCCATGCTGCGCGAAGCTCAAGCCGGTGACCCTGAGAACGGTGATATTGCCATCGCACTGGGGCAGGCCTGCGTCGCAGAAGGCAACTACGATGACGCACGTCAGTGCCTTTCAATCCTTTCAGATGACGATGCCAAAAAGCCCGGCGCAGGTGTGTTGCGCGGCATGCTGTCGCTGTCCGATGCTGACGACAATACTCGTGACGAACAGACCGTGGCAAACCAGTTGGCGGAAGATGCCGGCAACAGTGATGCGATGTTTCAACTGGGTATCAAACAGGCACTGCGCGGTGACTTTGATACCGGCGTAAAAACCCTGATGGATCTGATGCAGCGTGACCGCGAGTTTGGTGACGACGGTGCGAGAAAAACCCTGGTGTCGATCTTTGATGCAATGGGTGATGACCCGCGTGTGGGTCAGATGCGACGACAGATGTTTAATTTATTGCACTGATTTTTTAGTGAGGGCTTGATTGGTGGGAAGTGCTGGTTAGGACTAGCCAGCGCGAGCACCCTCCCCGGTGCTGACATACCGACCTGTCTGCGGGCGGGTGTCCATCAAGCCTGTTAACTTATCTAACGAGTGACCAGAAAACCCGACGCGTGAGCGAGGCTAACCGTAGTTTTTCAAACCTCTGATGCTTCGGGGCTTCCTGAAAGTACTTAAAACACAGGCTTCTAAGAAACCCTCCCGCATGCGGGAGGGTCACTACTACTTAGCTTGCTTCTGCTTTCTTCACAACTACCGTTCCGGCTCTGTCAAGCACAGAGCCCGATACGATGGCCAGTGCACCCAGGCTTGCAATACCCCACCAACCGGTCTGCAGTGCCATTGTCCACAGTGACTGTACGTGAAGCAAACTTATGGCCACAACACCGACCATGGCAATTGCTGTGATTGGCAGATGACCTCTGCGATAACCGTAAACGGCCACCGCTACCAGTGTGGCAAGGCTTATCGCCGTTAACATGGAGCCACCATCAAGCATTGGCAATGCAACCAAGGCACACACTGAAAGAATCACTGACACCATACCCGTGGTGTTCGCGACCCCGGTGCTTGGCGATACTTTTGTCAGATCATGATTCAGCACCAGGAATCCGCCAATACCGAAAACTATTGCCAGATTATCGTGAATCAGTGTATCGATAACATCAACACCGGCTGTACTTACCACCAGGGCAACCATGGCTGCGAGAATGGTACCCGTTGCGGTTAAAAAACCTGCCTGCTTTTGAGAAACCAGTAGTTGCCGCAATACCAGATACGCACCGGCACTTAGCATAAACACCAACACACCACTGGCATCGTATAAAAACAAACCGCGACCGATCAGTATTGCCGGTGGCACGAACAACAAGGCTGATGCGAACTTACCTTCCACTGTTTTTAACGCAAGAGACTCTTTACTGTTTTTTCGTACAATCCACCACATTGCACTGGCAGTTAGCACAGCGAGTACCGCAATGATAATTTCCTGTCTTACCGGAATAACCAGCACGGCGCTGCTAAGCAGTAAACAAGTGGTTAACCAGGTTCTGGCAGTTCGTGCAAGTACGGTATAGCTCATCCAGATAACAGGGACCAGCACTGCAAGGCCTGCTGCCAACGCGGTAACCACTTCGGTAGAACTGGCCTGCCACAGTGCAAAACCCGGGTAGTTCTGCGCCATGCCATCTAACGGCATAAACGAATACAACATGGCACCAAACACAGTGAAGTTCACTGGTACCGACAACAACGATAATCCCATAAATGCCCGGCTGCCACGCTGCTCTTTAACGAGCAAGCTCAGTATAAATCCCGCAGCGGTTAATGCACCGGTAAAACCAAGCATGGTTAAAAATCGCTGTAGATCATTAAAGTTTTCAGTGCCATCAATTAAAAACATCCCCATAGCAACGGCAACCGATACCACTCCTGAAAAACGCAACAGATCCGAAAAAGAGGCGTACTTTCTGATCAGCTGAAACATGCCTGAAGAGCTCTTCGCTTCGGGTGGTGGTTCTGTAACAGCGTTGTCTGTACGCTGCCAGTCAGATGCCGTAGCAACAACCGGGTTTGGTTCTGGCAAAGGCGTTGCCAGCGCTTCGTGTGTTTCATTTATTGTTGCTGTATTAGTCATTGTTTTCTCCCTTTTCCTTCAACAACGCATCCAGTTCTGATTCCAGTAAGGTGTTTTCTTCTGCGGTTAAAAAACTCTCTGCAAACTCATCCGTGCTGTCTGCGGTGGGGTAATGTTCTGATATAAGCTCCGCCTGCCCTACAGTCACTTCCCAACGTTCAATAGCCGCTTCGACATCGTCACCGACTCTGCCATCGAGCTTATGGACAATTTGCCCGGCATGAGCCGCAGCTTCTCTTGAACGCATTTGATTGCGCTGGTTCTGCAGAGTCTGTACGCGGCTGGTGGAGTCTGAAATGCTGTCGCGCACCCGTTTGATAATTTTTTCATGCTCCTGCATTTGCGTTTTAGCGCTGTGCAGTTCCTGTTCGCATTGTCTGCGGCGCTGAATACAGGCAAGTGCCTTTTCCCTGTCGTCGCCGGCAACGGAGCGCGCACGTTCATTCCAGAGGTCAATCTGGCTGGTTAGCTCCAGCACTCGGTTGCGCTGTTCGGCACCGTCTTTTTCCAAACGCGCTAAGCGCACCCTTGCTCTGGACACCGCTTCGCGGCTGTCGCGCAGTGCAGCATCTACCACAGCCTCGTGGTTTTCGATGCCGGCCAACGTCCGGTCGACGCTGGCGTGTACGGTAGTGACAAAACGTTTTAGTAAGCTCATTGCTTGTTTCCTTGCTCATAAATGACGACTGAAGTGTCGGCGAGCAGCTATGATTTCGCTACCTTTTCCGAAATCGTCTAAAATTCCAACCTGATCGGTACAGAAAAACAAACCCCAACGGAGTTTTAATGGCACAGGCAACACGACTGGTTCAAGAACTGAAAAGCCTGCTGAAGCAACGCGGCGTGACGTATCGTGAACTGGCGCAAGAGCTGGATCTGTCGGAATCAGCCATCAAGCAGATGTTTTCCAGCGGCAATATGACGCTGGCGCGCCTGGACAGAATCTGTGAGGTGCTGGCACTGGATTTTGGTGATCTGCTGCAGTTGAGTGAGGCCTCGGCGCAGCGGCTACAAAGCTTGTCACTCGAGCAGGAGACCGAACTGATCAGTGATCCGAAATTACTGTTGACCGCTTATTGTCTGGTGAACAACTGGACGTTTGCCGAGATTCTGGAGCGGTACGAGCTGACCGAGGTCGAGGGGATCACCTACCTTGCCCGGCTGGATCGCATGAGACTGATTGAACTGCTGCCCGGCAACCGGGTGAAAGCACTCATTGCGTCTAATTTCAGCTGGCATCCAAACGGCCCGATTGAGCAGTACTTTCGAAAGGAAGTTCAAGGGCCGTTCTTTGATGCAGACTTTACCGAAGATGGTTGCCTGAGACTGGTTAAAAACGGCGACATCTCTGCTGTTGCGCGCCAACAGCTTTTAGAGCGACTGCACCACATCGGACAGATCTTTGATGACACAGTGAGAGAAGAACGTAAGCTACCTTTGGATCAGCGTCAGGGTACAACGATGGTGCTGGCACTGAGACACTGGATGTTTGATGCGTTTGCAAAGCTTGAACGACAATCTGGTTAGCGCGTTCGAATGTAATCAATGAGAATGACTCAGATTTTTAACATAGCTATGCAAAATGTTTACTAACCAGCCTGGTTGTCCACACTGGCTTTCCACACTGACTTTATTGGGCAGAGCTGAGGTTTGCGGGTAGTAGTTGCGTTGTAGTTCCGTTGTCACTCAACCAACTGGCAAGCCGGATTCATTAGGCTTTCACAGCGTTTAACCGGATTGAAAAATTGTTGTGTAGTAGAGCTGTGTCACGAAATTCCACCTACTTTTTAATTACTTCACATTCCACACCCCGAGGTATCCGTAGAATAAGGCAGTGTATTCAAACGATGACTTGTGCCTGTAGTTGGCCCGCTGTCGTTCTGTTTTTAGTCAATAGAGTAATCATCATGAAACTTCTCCCGCTTGTTCCACGCAAATTTAAACTTCTGCCAATAGTTCTGGCCACCAGTATCACGCTGGTTGGCTGCGATGCCGATCCGACAGGCGAGATCAACGGAGGTTTGGATGGAGGTATTGGTAGCGGAATCGGTACGGCTAATTCACTGCTGCTGGCGGGTGGTGTGATTGGTCTGGGTGCCATACTGGCCGATTCCGGATCAGACTCAGGTGGTCCTACTGTCGGTGTTGAATCCGGGGACGATACCGACAATGGCGATGGCACCGATAACGGCGACGGCAACAACGGCGACGGCTCCGACAACGGCGGCAGCAACAACGGCGATGGTACCGACAACGGCGGCAACAACAACGGGGATGGCTCCGACAACGGCGGCAGCAATAACGGCGACGGCTCTGACAACGGCGGCAGCAACAACGGCGATGGCTCCGACAACGGCGGCAGCAACAACGGCGACGGCTCCGACAACGGTGGCAGCAACAATGGGGACGGCACCGACAGCGGTAGCGATAATTCGGATACCGGAGGCGACGACAATGCAGCCGACGGATTGTTTCAACCCCCGGCATGGATGAACGGAATGTGGACGGGCACCAGCAGTACTGGCGAACAACGCGTTGCCTTTGCTACGGCCACTGATATCGGTGTGGGTCCAGCGGACAACGTACAGAGCTACAGCGAAATTCCCGGTATTACGGTAGAAGAGCTTCAGAATACCGGCTCTGTTTATGAGTACAGCGTGTCTTACCCAAGCGCAAATGGCACGGTAAGCCTTACCGAAAAATGGACAAACAATGGTGATGGTACTGTCTTATATTCTGTGAGCGGTGATAGCACGGATGAATTTATTATGTACCAGGTACCGGCGACCAATTTCCTGAAGCCTCCTCAGTGGCTGCAAGGTGACTGGGCCGGAAACGACTACCGAGCCTCGGTGAGTGCCGGTAACATCTCGTTTGGTCCGGTAGGTTCGGAAGCAACCAACCTTTACCAGGTGGCCTCTGCTCCCGGAACCATTATTCGTGTAACCACCAGCACCAGTGCTGACTACAGCTTTCAGGTGACAACAACTGGCAGCAACGGCAGTGAAAACACAGTTGATTATCAGTTCGGTATTTTTGATGACAACAGCGTGACTTTCACAAGCTCTGCGTTGAAGTCCAGCGTTGTAATGATCAGACAGTAGTAAATAGACCGTATAGCAATAAGTCACAGGATGCCGGGCCCCGGCATCCTGCTTTTAAATCACGGGTTTTTAAGAAACTCGGCAAAAATTTCTATATTCACTTCATCTCCGACCAGCCCTGCAAATTTATCTATACCGAATTCACTGCGGCTAAAGACACCAATAGCGCTAAAGCCCAACGTATAACGCCGCGTTAGCAGATTGTCTGCACCACCGTTAAACTGCCCCGAGAACTCAACGCTGCGAGTAATCCCTCGTAAAGTCAGTTCACCGGTGATCACGATCCGGTTAGATCCATCAGAGCTGACTTCTATACTGGTAAAGCTCCCCTGAGGATACCGCGCCGTATCGAACCAGTCGGGCTCGCTTAGCAGGCTGTCGACTTCCAGATCACCGGTATCGACACTGTTCATTTCTACCACGCCTTGAAGGCTGGTAGATTCCACATTGTCAGGATCAAATGTCAGCTCCGCCTGAAAGTCGTTGAATCGGCCAACATAAGTAGATAATCCAAGATGGGAAAGCTTGAAGGTTAAGAACGAATGGCGTGGATCCAGCGTGTACTGACCTTGCCGGAGTTTTACCAACTCAGTTTCAAAGTTCGGCCTAACCAACGCAGCGCATGACGTTAACAGCAACACCAAGCCCAACACTATGGGTAACCGTAATCTAGCAGAAAACCCCAAGCACATAACTTTCACAGACCGTATAGGAAAAGGGGCACTGTATCATTGTTGGTGCGGTGTGCGGATCCTGAGTCTGAATCGCTATGAGTTTGGCGGAGCCTTCAAGCTCCGCCAACCAAACACTACTTTACCGTGATTTCAATCACTTCAGATGCGACAGCATCAGCATGCGGAACATGAATAAAGTTCCCCATTAGCAGTTGCAGCGTGTGCTTTCCCGGTGCGAGCTCTATGGTTGTTTCTGTCTGCCCTTTGCCAAAGTGCTTGTAGTTGTCATCAGCAGGAATAGGCTGATCCATGTCAGGCAACGGCGCATCAATAATCAGGTGGTGATGCCCGGTATGTTCACTATCGACACCGGCTGGTGCTACACCCATCCCTGA
>CALLLY010000092.1 GCA_938008205.1 uncultured Granulosicoccaceae bacterium | reverse complement strand
CGACGAGTGCGTCGCTGCTCTTTTAACGTTTCAGTCGCAAGTTTCTCAATAACCCCGCGTTCCCAGCCGGGGCGACGACCACGATATCCACGGTCCTCACGCACGCGCTCGCCCTGCGTCCATCTTTCGTCTTCATTCATTTATTTGCTTCTCGTACTGATGAGTGTGGAGCTGTTGGCACAGCCACGGTCGGGCGTCGGACGGGTAACGGCTTCTTGTCAAATAACCGCCACCAGCCTGTGACTCAGCGATTGGCGTTCGCCAGCGTCTGTTGCCAGTTGCGCGGCATTTCAGCCTCGAAACGGCATTCGGATCCCTCGTTGTTATTACTGAACTTGGGAAATGCAATTTCTGCTGCATGCAGATACATTCGCTTTTCACCCGACCCGGATAACGATTTGTTCAGGTGTTTATCCCCGTAGCGCGGATCTCCGAGTACCGGGTGCTGTCGATGCGCCGCATGCACTCTTATTTGATGGGTGCGCCCGGTTTCAATTTCAACATTAACCAGCGAACACTGTTTGCCGGGTTGCACAGGCTCAAACCTCGACAGCGCCGGCTTTCCAAGTTTGTGGTCTACCACTACCATGCGATCGCCCGCCTGCGGTTGATTCTTTACCAGCGGCGCACGCTCGGTAAACCCGTCGGTGACCTCCCCGGCCAAAATGGCGCGATATCTTTTGCTGACCTTGCCGTCGCGCAATGCTTGCTGGAAATGCACTGCAACCAGTCGGTTTTTCGCCAGCACCAGACAGCCGCTGGTTTCGCGGTCCAGGCGATGTACAAGACTGATTGATTTATCATCAAATAACTGCTGCACAAGATCGATGACACCGAACTTCACCCCGGTGCCCGCATGCACGGCAAGACCGTCAGGCTTATTAATGACAATCCAGTGCTCATCCTGAAATACAATGGCAGACTCAACCTGCTGTACCGCAGACGCCGGTAAGTGCACAGTATTTGCATTGGCCAGAGTGACCGGCGGGATTCGTACCTGGTCACCGGCAGTCAATTTAAATCCCGGCTTGATTCGCCCTTTGTTGACGCGAACCTGACCGGTCCTCAAAAGCCGATATACAAGACTTCTGGGGGCCGTTTTAAGCCGACCCATCAAAAAATTATCGATCCGCTGACCCTCATTAGCGGGGCTGATTTCCACATGTTGCACCTGGTGGAATTGCTGATCGGGTTCGGCCATGAGGAGAATTTCGGAAAGTGGGTTTGAAGGGAACGAGGTTGACTGCTATATTACCTGAACGGTTGGTAAAAGTTGCTTTGCAAGGCACCATCCAAACAGCCGTTTGAAGAACACACCGCTACCGAAGTGACTGACGCAGTAACCATTCAGGCGTCATTTCAAGATTCTGTAACTCGCGTAGCTCGAAATCACTCCCTGCTCTGTATCGCTGGAATCATCCCGGGACCAAGGCCGTTATCCGGCCGACCGGCGCCGCTTTACAGAGTTCGGAACCCTATGTAAGAAACAAGTAGTTCGGCACCAATAACAATACGGACAAATCTGCTGACATGCAGTCATACAAGTACTCGCACTCAAGGATACGTTTTTACAAAATAAACACGTGAACTCAACTTAAGGGTAAGGAACATCAGCAAGTCCCATTGACATGTGTGCCGTCCATCTAACCGGACGAGACATCAATGAAACGAATGCTAGTAAACGCCACTCAACCCGAGGAACTTCGGGTAGCGATAGTGGACGGTCAAAAGCTAGACAACCTGGATATCGAGAATAAATCTAGAGAACAGAAAAAAGCCAACATATACAAAGCGAAAATTACCCGGGTAGAACCCAGCCTTGAAGCGGTGTTTGTCGATTACGGCGCCGATCGTCACGGCTTTCTGCCGTTTAAAGAAGTCGCCAAAGAATACCTCGCAGACGCTGCACTTAAAGACGGCGGACGGCCCAATGTTAAAGCCGGCATTCGCGAAGGCCAGAGCATTCTGGTTCAAATCGAGAAAGAAGAACGCGGTAACAAAGGTGCTGCACTGACTACATTTGTCAGCCTCGCCGGTCGCTTTCTGGTATTGATGCCGAACAATCCCCGTGCCGGTGGTGTTTCACGACGCATCGAAGGGGACGAACGAACCGAACTGAAATCTGCCATGAATGACCTTGTCATTCCGGACGGCATGGGCATCATCGTTCGGACAGCAGGCGTAGGTCGCAGCACCGAAGAGCTGCAATGGGATCTGGACTATCAGGTCACTATTTGGGAGGCCATCCAACGCGCCGCCGAAGACGCTGACAACAGCACCCTGATCTACCAGGAAAGTAACGTCATTGTGCGTGCACTGCGAGATTACTTCCGCAGTGATATTGGTGAAATACTGATCGATGAACAAACCGTTCACGACCAGGCAAAGGTGTTCATGTCGCAGTACATGCCGCACAACCTGCGCAGGCTCAAGCTCTATACCGACGATGTGCCACTGTTTAATCGCTATCAGATCGAAGGGCAGATAGAGTCGGCATTTCAGCGCGAGGTGAGACTCCCTTCCGGGGGTGCACTGGTGATCGATCACACCGAAGCCCTCATTTCTATCGATATCAACTCGGCTCGTGCCACCAAAGGTACTGATATCGAAGACACCGCTACCAACACCAATCTGGAAGCCTGTGTTGAGATCGGTCGTCAGCTTCGACTACGTGACCTTGGCGGGCTCGTCGTGATCGACTTCATCGACATGATGTCTCCCAAAAATCAAAAGCAAGTTGAGAATACACTGCGGGATGTTGCCAAGCTCGATCGCGCACGCGTGCAGATCGGCCGTATTTCAAGATTCGGTCTGATGGAAATGTCGCGCCAGCGTCTTCGACCTTCGCTGGGTGAAACCAGTGAGATTGTCTGCCCACGCTGTGACGGCCAGGGCACGATTCGCACGGTCGACTCACTGGCACTTCAGTTGTTAAGACTGCTGGAAGAAGAATCGTTAAAAGAAAATACCGGCCGCGTGCTAATTAAAATGCCAGTCAGTGTCGCAACCTATCTGCTGAATGAAAAGCGCGATGTGATTCGAGAAATCGAAGAACGCAATAACACCATGGCACTGCTGGTGCCCGACATCAACCTGCAAACACCACACTACGAAATTGAACGTATCCGTGTAAGCGAATCGGAACACGAGTCATTTCAGTTGAAAAGCCACGAGCTGGCGTCAAACAAAGTCACCACTTACACCCCGGCTAAAGACAAGGCAGAAGTCCGGGAAACTGCCGAAACTGCCGCAGTTCAAGGCGTGGTTCCAACCACCCCTATTCCAGCACCAACACCCAAGGTTGCCGCCCAAACCGGCAGCACCTCTTCCAAACCTGGTTTACTCAGCTGGATTACCGGGTTGTTTGGCGGATCTGAAACGCAGGAAGAACAGACAGAAAAAGCCAATAACCAGCGTCGCAACAATCGCGGTCGAGGGCAGCGCAACAACCAGCGCGGTCGCGGTCGTAAAGATCAAAACACCCAAAACCAGCAGGGACAAAACAAACGCGCCGCTGGTAACAAGGATGCGGCTGCAAAAAAAGAGCAACAGCCGAAAAAGGACAGCAGACCAGACAACAAGCGCAACGGTGATGCAGAGGGCCAAAAGCAGAACGGCCGCCAGAACACACGCAAGCCTCGCAATCAAAATCGCAACCGCAACGCATCGGCAGAAAACAACACAAATGCCAATGCCAACACCAACCAGCGTCAGCGCAGCAACCCGCGCAACAAACCAGAGGGACAGACGCAACAGCAAGCGGGCAATGACCCTGCGCAAAAGCCGGTAGCCGCACAACAACAAGGTAGTACCGACACTTCTCCGACTGCAACCGAATCCAAAGCACAGCAGCACAACAGAACTACGCCCAGACGCGCCGACCAACCCGACAATGAGGTTAATACCGATCAGAGGCAGCCCCGTGCTCAGGCACCTTCGGTAACAACTGATCAAAGACAGTCAAAGCCTCAAACAACACCTGCACCACAACAGACAACTGAAAAAGCGCGTGCTGCTGCACCTTCAGAACGAAGCAGTGGTGCTGCTGCCGAGAAATCATCAACCGATTCCGGGTTTGTCAGGCCGTCAGCCAACCGCTCGCAGACAGCATCACCTGAACAGGTCGATACTCAGTCCACTTCTCAGGCCGGTTCTCAGGGTAGCTCTCAGGCAAATCAAAGAACGGATAAGCAGCGTACAGCTGGCGATAACGGTGCTTCAGTAACAACTGACGCTAAACCAGCGGGCAGTGCACCATCTCGATCTGAAACAACGGCACCATCGGCAGAAAAACCAGGAGAAACCAGCGCCACAGACAGTGCTCGGCAAAGCGGTGTTGTAGAACCTGCAACTACGCGGGGATCTGCACCATCGAAAGACCGGCCAAAGCCAGCCACCAGCGACAGCGCTGCTGACGGGTCGGACACGACATCAGAGGCTGCAGGCAACACCGACACGGCGGGCAACGGCCCTGAGACCGCAAACAGTGAAAATTCAGGCCGACCACAGAACCGTGGAAATCGAGGTCCGCGCGGTAGAAATCGCCGTCGTCGCAAGCCCGCAAAATCTGCAGACGAGCAGCAGCAGGGAAACTCAGCCGAGGCTAAGCCGCAGCAGCCAACACAAAACACCCAGGGCGGAAACACCCAGAGCGGAAACATCGAGAGCGGGAACATCGAGAGCGGGAACACCCGACCAGGACGTGTGAGTCCCGCAGCCAGTGCTGAACGTGCGGACAGCAGCAACAACAGCAACAACAGCAACAACAGCAACAACAGCAACAACAGCAAACCTGCGGCACCGGTCAACATTGCAACAGCGAGCAATGCACGGAAAAGTGCTGAGCCAAAACCACAGACACGAAACCCGGGAAGCAACGGAACTTCGCAGCGAACCTCTGGCAATGACAAGCCGTCAGCCGCCAGTCGCTCACAAAATACACCGAGTAGCCCAACTCACCTGCCTGTCAGCCAAACCTCTGACCACAAACGCGCGAAACCTGCATCTGGATTGCAGCAGGTAGAGACGGCTGCGAGCGCAGTTTCCAAAAGAGAA
>CALLLY010000091.1 GCA_938008205.1 uncultured Granulosicoccaceae bacterium | reverse complement strand
CGGGTTGCCTGGATGCTTCTTACTTGAGACTTAGCTGCGCATCTTCGAACCTGTCGGGTCGTATAGCGGTGCTCCCTGCACCTCGGCACTACGGAACTCCCCGAGTATTTCAACTTCCAGTCGGGTACCGGGTGTTGCGCTGGCGGTGTCGACGTAGCCCATGGCCATTGATTTACCCACGTGATGTGCATAACCACCGGATGAAATGTAGCCGACAGCCTTGCCGTCTATCAGTATGGCTTCATCCAGCGCCACATCGATGGGTGAGTCTATCGTTAGGGTGACAAGCTTTCTGGCAACTCCCTGCTGCTTAAACGCAAGCGTGGCGTCTTTACCGACAAAGTCTTTTTTCCAGTTAATAAAGCTATCCATGCCTGATTCAATCGCGTTAAAGTCAGGTCGGAACTCAAGGCCCCATGCGCCCCATGCCTTTTCAAGTCGCATGCTCATGAGTGCACGATTACCGTACCAGCGATATCCCAGATCACTACCTGCTTCCTCAATGGCCTCTGAAAGTTTGATCAGGTATTGCGGGCGGCAATAGATTTCGTAGCCGTGCTCGCCTGAAAAACTTAAACGATGCAATACCACCGGTACTGCGCCGACAAAGGTCTGCCGTGTATCGCGAAACTTCAACGCACTGACATCTTGCCGGGTAATACGTGAAAGCAGTTCACGGGATTTTGGGCCGGAGATTGCCACGCCGTGCCACTCACCGGTTTGATTTTCATGGGTTACATCAGCTGGCAGCGAGCGTGCAAACCAGCGGCTGTGTGCATCCTGCATTGCACCAGATCCGAAAAGCATAAAATGTTCATCGTCATAGCAGGCGACAGTCAGATCACCGTAAAGCCGACCTTTGTCGGTAAGCATCGGGGTCAGCCCGATGCGACCGGGTTGGGGGATGTGTCCGGCCATGGTTTTATCAAGCCAGGCGCGCGCGCCCGGGCCTTTAATCACATGCTTGGCAAAGTTGGCAATCTCAATGCCACCAACGCCTTCACGTACCGCTTTAACTTCGCGGGCGACATAATCGTGGGAGCGATTGCGCTCGAAGGTCGGCTCTTCAACAGCGTCTGCCGGGTTGTCTGCAAACCATAGCGCATGCTCCAGTCCGAACGATTGCCCCATGCGTGCACCTTTGGCAACCAGCCGATCGTACAGTGCAGTAGTTTGTTGCCTGCGACCTTTGGGCAGGGTTTCGTTTGGAAAGGTCATTACGAATCGACGTTCATAGTTTTCAGTAGACTTAACTGTGCCCCAGTCGGGCGATGCCCAGTTGCCGAAGCGTGCGACATCCATCGCCCATACATCAATGGAAGGCTCGCCATCGATCATCCATTCGGCCATAGTTAAGCCAACGCCACCGCCCTGACAAAAGCCCGCCATTACGCCTACCGCACACCAGTAGTTGTGCATGCCGGGCACCGGTCCGATCATCGGATTGCCATCGGGTCCAAAGGTAAATGGCCCGTTAATCGTTTGGCGAATACCGGCATCGGCAAGCGCCGGGATACGATCAAATGCGAGCTCTAATCGGTCCGCGATATTTTCAAGGTTCGGGTTGAGGAGTTCATGGCCGAAATCCATCGGGGTGCCATCGACACGCCACGGTGTACCAACCGGTTCATAGGTGCCAAGCAGCAGACCATCGCGTTCCTGACGAAAATATATATTGGCGTTGTAGTCAATGCCGCAGGGCAGGCGTGACCCGAAGTTTTTTATCTCATCAATGGTTTCGGTTAACAGGTAGTGATGTTCCATCGGTTGTACCGGCAGATTCATGCCGGCCATGTGCCCGACTTCACGCGCCCATAAGCCGCCACAGTTCACGACATGTTCGGCGTTTATAATCCCTTTACTGGTAGTGACATCCCAGCTTCCATCGGCGCGTTGTGTGGTTGCTGTGACCGGGGTATGCGTAAAGTACTGACCGCCGTAATGCCTGGCTGCCTTGGCAAAGGCGTAGGTGGTTCCGGATGGGTCGAGATCACCGTCCTGATCATCCCACAACGCTGCCAGATAGTGTTTAGGGTCGATCAACGGGTGACGTTCGGCCACTTCTTTAGGCGATATCCATTCCTGTTCAAGTCCCATATAGCGGGCCTTGGAACGTTCACGTTTCAGATAGTCGTACCAGGTTTTGTTGGAAGCGAGATAAAAGCCACCGGTTAAATGCAGGCCGATATCCTGCCCGGAAAGTTCTTCAATCTCTTTATATAACCCGATGGTGTAGCTTTGCAGGCGTGAGATATTCGGATCGGAACTGATGGTATGTATCTGGCCCGCCGCATGCCAGCTTGAACCGGATGTCAGTTCATCCCGTTCGAGTAACACTGTTTCTTTCCAGCCAAATTTTGCCAGGTGAAAAAGTATCGAACAACCGACTACGCCACCGCCAACAATAACCACTTTGGCATGGCTTGGGAGAGCGGCTTTGGTAGCGCCTTCTTTAACAAACTCCGGCATGAGTTATCTCCTGAATATCAGTAATTAGTTTCTGTTTTTGGTTGGTGAATAATCCGGGCTAGTGGGTCGTGCGGGAAGTTCGGTAACAAACTTTTCACAGCCACAGGCGTCAGAGCAAGGCGAAAAAACGCAGGCATAGCAGGGCCTACATCGAGCCTAATCATGATCAACTTGGTCAACGCAGCTATGGCGTCTGTGGCGAAGATAAAGTGTTATCGAACTTTTCGCACGCCCCACTAGTACCAGGCATCGGGTATTTCTGATTTGCGTTTTTCCACATAGGCTGTCAGCGCTTCTTTAGTGGCTTCGTCTATAGGCGGTTCCTCATACACATCGAGCATGTGGTTCCATTTGTCGTAGGCACGTTGTCGCATATCTTTACTGCCCTTTTCCTCCCAGCTTTC
>CALLLY010000090.1 GCA_938008205.1 uncultured Granulosicoccaceae bacterium | reverse complement strand
AAGCTGTCGTGGATCGATACACTCTTCTATGCGTACATCCGGCTCCAGCAGCCCAAAGCCTTTTTTAACCAGTTCCTGCCCCGGGTTCCATGCAGCAAAGTACATTGCTTCATTATCGAGTACAGGAAGATAAAACTGTTTCCCTGCCGCAGCGCCAGCACTCATGATTGTGCCAAGGTCGATCTCTCCACGGATGGCAATATAAGCTGCCACGTGCGTTGCTTGCTGATATTCGTCTAGTTGCTCAAGCCTGGCTTGCAACGCCTGTGCATTGTGCTTTTGCACACCGACATCGAGCGCCGCACGGCGGGCCCGGTGGGTATTGCGGAGTTGTTCACTATGTTGAGTCATGAGTCACTGCAGGTGCTGCGTTATTTCAATTGTATAACACTTGTCGTTAGATCAATGGGCAGAACCCCGGGCTCGGGCTTTAACAGCTCCAGACCGCGATCTGCGTATATAAATAATCGATGGTTGAAAAATTGGTGACGACTGTTGGCATAGATTTCGTCAACATACTGTGATAATTCGGCGGTATCACTTGAGCGTGCGACGGTGTATTGCTGCAATTTACCGCCCGAAAGCACGATGGTTGCACCCAGTAAATACAACATAAACAACCCAGCTATAACACTAAGTGCGCGCTGGAGTAACGCCGGGCACTTAAAGAGCAGTAACAACATCATTAGCGCTACAATTAAAAAGCGCTCACCAAGATTGACCACACCCAGTGTGTTACTGCCACTGACCAGATAAATCACAAAGCAGGCTGCCAGCGTAATCAACAGTGGCCATACGGGCACTGCGCTTCTTAAAGATTCGGCCAGCCTGCCACGCAGCAGTGACCACGACAGCACCAGCAACCATAGAACTAATAATCCTGCAAACGCAAAGTTGGCCACAAAGCCTGCTTTGTATAAAAGATCAACCTGATCGAGCAGGCTTTTACCGTTATGCTGTATGAAGTTGTGGAACGGCCCTTGTTTGGCCAGCGTATAAGCCTTGTACTGGACCCACTTGGACAACCCCATCGACGTATCGTTTTGTGCGGCATAAGATGAAAGCAACACAATGCTGTACCAGCCAAACAGCAATGCAGACGGTATAAGACAGCTGAGTTGTATTGCCCGCCGCGAGAAGACAGACGACCGGTCGAGCAATATCGACGCAACACAGTACAACGCAAAGACCAGAAACACAGTGGCGTGTGAAAAGAATAATAAAATCGAAAACAACAGGGTAAGCCACAGAGAACGCTGACGGCCGGAAGTGTCGATCAGCAGGTACAGCGCAAATAACAATAGTGCGAACTGGAAATTTATATAACCGTTCCAGAACCCTGGCCCGAAGGTAATCATTGATGTCAGCAGCAGCTGCTGCAGCGCATCACCAGAGCGGCGCTGCGCCACTACCCAGAGTGTGGTTGCCAGCCCCAAATACACACCCAGCCAGATCTTGCCTGCCAATGCCGGTGATACGAGGGTGTTTAACAACCCCATGGCGACCTGGCTTAGTGAGTTTGGCACCGGATAATTCACCAGCGCGTATTGCACGGCAATGGCTTCATCGGTACCGGTGCTGAGTTGATTAAACAGCCAGCCCTGATACATCCACTCGAGAAAATCATGCAATAGCGGAAACGGTTGTATCACAACCAGGCAGGCTGCCAGCCCCAGGGTTAACGCGAGAGTGAAGATGGCAATGAATTTATGCATGTGTCGGGCAACAGGATCAGACAAGGGTTGGGGATGCTCGGCAGCAACGCGCTACCTTACTGTAAATCGGCAACTTCGCGCATTACTTCTCCCATTGTACAAAATCAGAGATAGCCGCTTAACCTATTGAAGACTGTCCCGATAACAAACCTTTACGCTTGTAAGTCATACCGGATGAACTCACGACACGGACCCGCGGCAGCTGACCTTAGTAACTGCCTGATTTGTATGGGTGGACAGGAAACTGAAGCGATCCGAACGGTTCGTGAAATCCTGCCGTATGCGCTTGAGTGCAATATCGACTACTTCACATCGGTAATGTCTGAGCTGTCGACAGTTCTGAAAGGGTTTGATCAGTGCACGTTTGTCTTTACTCGCAGCGTGACCGAGCTGCCACAGAAATTTGATAACACCGCCAATCTGGTGGTTCTGGTGATGGGTGATGAGTGGGCACGGGTACCGACTTACGCATCGCGCTGCCTGGCGGTATTTAAAGCGCCGGGGCAACACATGAAACTTGCCATGCATCGGGGCTGGCCACGGTTTAACGCAATGGCGGTTGTGCAGTATTTGCGTCAGCAGAGTAAGCGTATTCCGCGGCACCACAAAAACCCGGAAAACAATATTTTCGCGATCCCGTACGGTTATTATCGACTGCCAACACGAGACCGGGTTACCCCGATCAACTCCCGCGCTATTGATGCGGCTTTTACCGGCAGCGTTGATCACAAACATCGCCTCGGCGGCCTGGTTAAAACCAACAAGGTTTTGTCACGAGAGCAAATGGTGGAAACGGTAGACCACTGGAAGCAGGGCAAGCCGTATAAAGTCGACGTTAAACTTTCAAGCTATTTTCCAAAAGCGAAAGATCAGCCGCAGTTTGACGACTACCCCGCCACGCTGATGGATACCAAAATCTGTTTGTCACCTCGCGGTACGCATCTGGAAACCTACCGTCTGTGCGAGGGGATGTACTACGGTTGTGTGGTGGTTGCAGAAGAACAACCGGATCACTGGTTTGCAGAGTCTTCACCGGCATTTATTATTAACGACTGGTCGGGCTTACCCGATCTGCTTGATGAGTTGCTGGGTAACCCGCTACGGCTGGAAGCGCTGCAAAAAGCATCGCTACAGTACTGGGAAAACACACTGGCGCCGGCTTCGGTCGGGCAATACATGAACCAGTGTCTTGCCGCGTTATCTGCGGACTTACAGGGAGACTACCCTGAAAAGCTCGATCAGGCTGCCTAGGAGATTACGCCCCGGCGAGCGGTGCGGAATCTCCTAGCTCATTTATCCGCTTCTACTTCGAGTTTTACCAGCACCGCTCCTGATTCTACCTGCGAATTTTCCGCGGCCAGTAATTCCGCCACCACGCCATCTCTTGGTGCGGTTAGGGTGTGTTCCATTTTCATGGCTTCCAGAACCAGCAGGGAATCACCCTGCGCTACTGCATCACCCTGCTTGATACTCACCACCTTCACAAGCCCGGGCATGGGTGCGATGATTTGATCGCCACCACCATCAGCCTCAGCTGAAGCACAGAGCGGATCAGGCACTGTAAAAGTTGTAGTGCCATTGCAAAAGACACTCAGTTGCCCGTTATGTTGCACCATTTCTGCGGTAATGCTTTGACCATTAACGGTATATTTGTTAGCAGAGCGGGTAACCGTTAGCTGTGACTCACCGATAGACACGTCAAACCTGTTGTTACTAACAGTTGCCACTGATACCGCTATCGAGTCGGTAGAGCCTGACGCCAGCGGAATTAATGTGATGGTTTTGCTCAGTGGTTGCCACAAAGTAAAACCACTGAAGCTTGATTGATTCTGATGTAAACCCAGCGC
This sequence comes from uncultured Granulosicoccaceae bacterium, assembly GCA_938008205.1. Taxonomy (GTDB): domain Bacteria; phylum Pseudomonadota; class Gammaproteobacteria; order Granulosicoccales; family Granulosicoccaceae. The sequence continues at coordinate 598 of CALLLY010000090.1, read as the reverse complement.
ACCAATCGCAGCGATTGCCTGCAGAGTTTCTGACAACTCACCCCTGGCAGTAAGACTCTCACTATCTCGTTCGATCAGGCCGGTATCAACGTCGCCTGCCGCAAACCCACTATGCTCACAAAGAGCTGCAAGGAAACGAAGGTTGGTCACAGACCCTGCTGCCTGCGTATTGATTAATGCTTTGTGTAGATTGTTAAGCGCCTGCTCACGCGTTTGCGCATGAACAATGACCTTGGAGATCATCGGGTCGTAGTAAGGGGTGATGGTATCACCCTGACGAATACCAGTATCAATGCGCGCAAATTCAGGAAATTTTAAATGCTCTAACGTACCAGTTGCGGGTAGAAAACCACTTTCAACATCTTCTGCATAAACGCGGGCCTCAAACGCCCACCCGTTTATAGATAGTTCGTTCTGCACTAACGGCAGAGTCTGTCCGGCCGCAACTCGTAACTGCCATTCAACCAGATCCTGCCCGGTAATGGCTTCGGTGACCGGGTGTTCTACCTGCAAGCGGGTATTCATTTCCATAAACCAGAAGGCATCCGGCTGTAAACCGTTGCTGCTGTCTACGATGAATTCTATGGTACCTGCTCCG
>CALLLY010000089.1 GCA_938008205.1 uncultured Granulosicoccaceae bacterium | reverse complement strand
CCCGACATACCACGGAAAAATCAGATTGCCGCCAATGCCATAAACAAAAAACAGTTTTGCCACAGAGAATGTACGGTCTTGTTCGGTAAGCCCGAAAACGTCAACGCCTGATAGCTGCGCGATTAACGGATAATCTTTATGAGCATGTAACACCCCTTTAGGCATACCGGTGGTGCCACTTGAGTAGTGCAATGAACAAAAATCATCTCGATGTGTACGTTCTGCTTCCAGTGTTTGCGCCTCGCCTGCAATCCAGCTGGTAAAGCCGGTGTAGTCACTGGAGGTTTCTCCAATAACAATCACTTTTATCAGCGTTGTGTGGTCGGCCAGTACCGGTTCAATAACACCGAGCAGGCTTTCATGAACTATCAGCACGCGTGCTCGGGAGTCACCAAGAATGTAATCGTACTCCTGCGATTTGAGGAGCGTATTCATACCAAGGGCGGTACCGCCTATTTTGGTAATCGCAAAGAACGTGGTGACCCACTCGGGACAATCAGGGCACAGAATCGCCACACAATCACCAAAGCGAATATCGAGTTTTTTGAGCGCGTTGCCAATCTGATTGACCTGCCGCGAGACCTCACCAAAGGTCATGGAGCCATCGTCACTGAGCAGCGCTGTTTTATCTGCGCGGGTCTCGAGATTGTGCTCGAGAATTTCACACATGTTGTAGTACAGCGGAAGATCGGCAGCTTTCATTCAGGCGCTCTTAAGTATCGTAAGCGGATACGAGTTCGCCGAAGGTCTCGGGGTAGAGATCGCCTTCCAGAATCGCCTTGGGGATATAACCGACTTCCTTTTCAATGGAGGTTAACAAGCTCATGAATGCAAGAGAGTCCAGACCATAAACATCCAGCTCATCGTCATCGTCAATGGCGTCGGGGAAAGGCATCGGTGAATGCTCGGCAACGACGGCTGCCAGCCTGGTTTGCACAATATCTCGGGTACTCAACTTTTTGCATCCTCCGGCGGGGTTGACTGAGGTCGCGGACGCTGTACGCCGCTTGCGATCATTGTACTGATCATCAGCTCTGGTGATAAGGGCCGTTCGCGACGGGTGGGCGGATATTGCGGATACGGGTATCGCAAAAGTCAGCGCGACTGGAATTTTCAGGAAGCCCGAAGCGTGAGCGAGTGTTAAACGCAATATCCCTCTCTCACGCGTCCGGGCCTTCCTGGTGCTACCGGCCACTGAGCCATGTTCTACAACACCCGGCGCTAAAAGGGTTGCTACCCCACTCGCGCGCCTGCAGCAATCGTCGGCGGTGAGCTGTTCAATTGCTCCATAGCAAAGCCTGCTGCCTGTTTATAGCGGGCCATAAACTCCCGACGTTCTTCACCGGGCAGAACGTCTTCAATATCATCAAACACACCGCCGCAACGTTCATTCAGCAGGTTAAGCAAACCAAACGGCCCCGCACCGCGATTGCGCAGCACCACTTCAGATATTTTGCTGCACAGTTGCTCATCGTAAGCGGCCAGCGCCGCAGGTGTTACGCCGTGTTGCAACATGTTCGCACCTATCACGCGCGCGTCCACAATTGCCTGGCTGGCACCGTTGGAACCGGTCGGGTACATCGCATGGGCCGCGTCTCCAATCAATGCAACGGGCCCGTCCACCCAGGTGGAAACCGGGTCGCGATCAATCATCGGGTTTTCATAAGCACAGTCGGCGCTGCGCAACATCTCCGGCACGTCCAGCCAGTCGTACTGGAAATCCTTAAAATGGTGAATGAAGTGATCGATGTCCACCTCGCGAAACCAGCCATCCTGCTGCCAGCCATCTGCATTATCGACAGTCACCTCGGCAATCCAGTTAATCAGCGCTGTGCCGTCTGCATCGGGATGTGAGATCGGGTAGATCACCATGCGATGCTGATGCGTTCCCAGTCCAATAAACGACGAGCTGGTTCGCATAGGTTTTACTCTTGCAGTGCCCCGCCACATCACCGCCCCGCCCCAGTGGATTGGCGGTTGCCCGGGATGCATTTGCGCCCGCACGGATGAATGAATGCCGTCCGCGCCAACTAGCAGCGAACCGTGCAACTCTGTTTGTTCACCGTCGGACGACTGTACGAGCGCCGTTACGCCGTCGCTGTGTTTTTTATATCCGGTAACCCGATGGCCCAGCAACACCGCAACCTTCCCTAAACGCTCAACCACCTTGTTATAAAGCATCATCAGCAGCTGCCCGCGATGCACCGCATATTGCGGCCATTTATAACCTGCCTCTAACCCGCGCGGTTCTGCATACACCTCTTTACCATTGAGCCCGACCAGCGCCCACTCCAGCGCCGGCACTCCGATGGCGTCGAGATCAGCGCAGTTAATGTCGGCTTCAAGAAGTTCGCGAACCGCATTGGGTTGAATATTGATGCCAACACCCAGCGGACGCATTTCACGCGATGCCTCCACCACCACACAAGGCACCCCGATTTGATGAAAGGTAAGCGCCAGCGAAAGCCCGCCTATTCCACCACCGGCAATCACAACTCTATCGTCACTCAAAACAATACCCTTTCATCTCAATGTATTTTCATGCTGCCCGCATAATACTCCCCCGGTCATTCCGATTTCCGCTCAATCGGAACGCAGCTACAGGTTTGCGCATACCGATAGATTTTGCAAGCCTGCTTGCTCCGCAATAAGTGGAGTACACTATCAATGCGGTATCACCACGACAGCCAAACATTCGAGCGAGCTAACTCATACTATGCGAATACTACTGCTGAACCCGAATATGTCGTCATCGATGACCGACACCATGGCCGCTGCCGCCATGCCGATCGCATCCAAAGGCGTTGAGCTGGTGCCGGTAACCGCCACCAAAGGCTTTGCTTATATCTCCTCCAGAGCTGAAGCACAGATAGCGGGTGCGTTTGCGCTGGAAACGATTGCCGAACATGAAACCGACGTCGACGCCGTAATTATTGCCGCCTTTGGCGACCCGGGACTCAAGGCGGCACGCGAACAATTTAACTTACCCGTAATTGGTATGGCACAGGCAGCAATCTCGATGGCAGCCGTGATGGGCGAGAGCTTTTCTATTGTGACATTCACTCCGCTGATGTCACGCTGGTATGTAGATAGCGTTGACGATAGCGGATTGAATAAAAAGTTCACCGGCGTTCGAACTCCAGAAGCTAATAAACTCGATGCGTTTGCAGACCAGGCCAGCATGACAACAGAACTGCTACGGCTGATTCATCTGTGCGTCGCTGAAGATCAAGCTGATGTTATTATTCTGGGCGGAGCGCCACTGGCTGGAATGGCGTCGCAATTCCAATCGCAGGTAAACGCACTGCTGATAGACCCGATTTCAAGTGCCGTGGTGCTTGCGGAATCGATGGTAAAGCTCAGCACTAAGTCTGCCTTCAGCAATCGTCACTCCCGCCCTGCAGCCAAAAACTCTGTGGGGCTTGCGGATGCACTGGCGGATTCATTGGCAACGCCGTGAAGCGATCCTGACTGTTCTTTTATTGTCCTGCCACTAATACCTCGAAAACCCGAACTGAATTTGCTCCCGCACTTAAAGTGTGCACAGAAATATTCAGCGTAAAATTGAGGGATTGCATACAAAACCAGAATAATTCCCAATTGGTTTTTTTTTCATTGCCTGCCCGGTACTTTCTTCACTGAACATGATTATGTTAGCCAGTGAAACAGTGAAATCTATTTAGTCCATATTATCGCCCACAGTAAACCACCGTATAGTTTCAGGTTAAACAGCAGAACAACCATAGGTGGTTCGGCAGCACCAATTTTCTAGGCAAGTTCATGTAAATACTTCCTGCCGTAAGTGGACAAAAGACGTTTGTATGTAATGATCCGAAACTCTTTGACACGTTGTGTGCAAAGGAATCTTAGTTCTTCGAACGATTTACCGGCAGCACAGAGTGTAGAGCTACGCTCTGTTCCACACATGACTAAATCATCGGCCAAATACATTTAGAGGAGCTTTAAATGAATAAATACATTGTATCTGCAGGTGCGTTGGTGTCATCCATATTGGTGGCGAATACAGTTTTATCCTCTGAATCTTCCGTGTCTGACGATGTGATAGCACAACAAAGAGCAATGCTCGCAAAGAATACAAATGGTTTAGGTGTTGGACCACAGGCTCCAAGAGATATAGATTCTCTAGCAGGAGAAAATACTCGTTCTTTCGCAGCAGCACCAGCATACACAGAAATGAATCTGTGTAATCTTCACTTCCACGAAAACGCTGAGCACAGTGGAGGAGAATTCACAACATACGCAGGTAACGGTAACGGTGAGGGCTATGGATCGGGGTACAAATACAATGGCAGCCTCACAGACGCTGAGTTAACGCCACTGGATGATAAAATTGGCGTTTCTGAACATGGCGACCTTGTGCCCGGT
>CALLLY010000088.1 GCA_938008205.1 uncultured Granulosicoccaceae bacterium | reverse complement strand
AGGGCCCGTCACTGTCTCTGCCGGTCTCCCGCCAGAACTCAATGTACTTACCGTAGATCTGTTCGTTGTCGCTGTTTAAAAGCCCAACGTCCACACCAAACCATGAGTTATTTCTCAGCCCGTTCAGTGAGCCGCTGAGTTTAAACAGCTGGCCCGGCTTGTCGACTTTAAGCGCCTGCATTTGTACCTGTTTGTCGTTACTGGCCACGGCAACACTTTGGCTGTCGGTATCACCACCACGATTTAAAAAGAACGCCACAGCAGCGAGCAGCGGAATTGCCAGCATCAGACCGCGCATGGTGTTATGCCAGCGGGTGCGATCGGCTTTGGCCGTGTCTTTGCCCAGGCCGTCCAGCATTTCAGTATGCGGGATCATTCGGGAACGAATAAATTCAATTTCTGCAACATCGCCATTGTCGTTCAGGCGTGACTCGACACTGGTATAGAAGCGTTGATCAGAGTTTGCTTCGGGCAATCGACGCGAGGCACGACTCTCGGCGCTGGTGTGTTTTTCTTTGTAGCCAGGTTGATAGCTGAATTCACCGGCGGCAAATTCAAGCTCCCAGGCGCCGTGTTCGTACTGCCTGTCTTGTGAGTCCGGCAGTGACGGGGTTTGCGGTATATATTTTTCGGCCCAGTAGCGTCGACTGCCGTCGTCTATTAACCACGCCAGTTCGCGTTGTTTGTTGAGCATCCACCAGTTGGTATAACGCCCGTAGCTGCTTTCCCAACCGTCTTCGCTATCATATTCACGTACTCTGCCAGCGTATAGCTGCACGCCGACTGCCTGCCACTGAGTGCCCTGATAGGTGAAGAAATCGCCAATCGTGAAGTTGGACTCCAGATCCAGTGCGGTATTCCATCTTTCCAGTGCACGATCATTGGCCGGATGCTCGGCATCACAACCACAGTACTGACAGATAACATGGACAGTATCGGGGCATTGTTTGGATAATCCGCTACCGCAGTTTACGCAGCGAAAAATCTGCGCCTGATCGCCGTTGATAACTTTAATATCGTCAGCGAGTTTGTCACTGAGCTTTTGCTTGATGTTTTCAAGATCGTTGTAAAAATCGGGATGCTTCAATTGCAGGTCGGGAATTGCCTGCAACGCTGCCTGCTCGTGACCACTGTCGATATGCGACTGCAGCGTATTGAGCAGTTTGTCGGAATGGATATCTGCGAGACGCTGACTCAGATGCATAGTGGTACAGCCCCGCCTGACAGCATAAGCCGGTTTAACATGGAGTATTGCCGGGTGAGTTGCTCAAGCATAGTAAAGCTATTGATCGTCCCATTGAAAATCAGTGCCGGAGACTCTTTCACTGCGCGTCACACTGACATCCATACCGCTGGCCTCGACTGATAGCTTTTCACCATTACCCATAATATCAATGCACACCACTTGCTCAGCCGGCAGCGCAACGATAGGCAGTGATCCTTCGGTACCGGCAAGTTCTGCATTGAGTTGCTCACTGATAAACCAGTTGTCACCATCAACCGACAACATGCCACCGACCTTAACACCCTTCAATTGATCAGGTGCAAGCGAGGTTTGTACCGGCGTATGAAGCTTGTAGCGACCGTCGTCTTCTTCGAGCCACTGATGGTTGCCGTCGTCAAATTCAAGCCACCATTCATCCCAGTAGCCATCGCTGTAGGTAATTCGCAAACGACCGGCAACCACAAAACGCCGCGCGGAGCCTGTACCCGAAGCCAGCCGCCCACTGCGCCCGACGCGCAACATTGACGGTGCATCCAGCGCGTGTTCAAAGCTGCCACCGGATATCCAGCCATTGCCGCTGACGTATATCCAGTTACTGCAATGCGGGCATTCCATACTGCGGGTATGTGCCGAGAGATTTTCGACAGAAACTCCGCACGAAGGACAGGAAATCGAGCTGCTAAACGCCATGACTGACCCCGTTAGCTACCGTAGCCGTACGCGTTGAGGATGGTTTTCATACATTATCTCTTCGGGTTTACATTATTATATGCATTCTCGCAGGGGTTTGTGTTGCGAGGCGTTACACTGACACCATACTGCCAACAACGGAGCCTGCTTTAGCCATGATCAAATTTTTTAAATCTTTATTTGGCGGCGGGGGTGACTCTGCCAGCGAAAAAGAAGCACCCGGCGAGGCGGTGGAGTACAAGCAGTTTTCTATCGTTCCCGAGCCCATCAAAGAGGGCAGCCAATACCGAACAGCCGGCACTATTTCACTGGAGCAGGAGGGTGAGCTCAGGAGCTCAAAATTTATTCGCGCCGATAATCACGCATCGCGCGATGCGGCCATCGAACATGCAATCAGCAAAGGCAAACAAATTATAGATGAGCGCGGCGAAGCGCTTCTTCAAACCGGCAACTGTTAATGCAGAATCAGGAGATTGCTTTCTGCCAACGCCACACCCGTAGTGGCGGCACACAAAGCAGCTCCAGCTCAACCGTTGGTGGCGTCGGTTCAAAAAATGTATTCAGTTGCGCCACCCGACTACTCGCCTGATAAGCGACAAACCGCCCTCCGGGAGTCAGCTGTTGGTGGATGGCATTGAGTATCTGAGTGCCGACTCGCGGATCCATCGTTGAAAACGGTATACCGGAAATCACGACATCAGGCGCCGTCAACTGATGTTCGGCCAGAATGTCAGCCAGGCGCGAGGCATCACCGTGATGGGCGATATAGCGCGGATCTTTAATCCGTTCACCCAGATTGAACAATCCTTCATTGAGTTCGATGCTGAGCAGACGGGCATCGGCGTGCATAGCGGCAAGAATTGCTTTAGTGGTACCACCATTACCGGGACCAAGCTCAACAATCTGACGAGCGTCTGCCAGACTGGCGTTTCTAATAATACGTTGCTTGAGAAACCCGGAGCTCGGCACACCAGAACCCAGTTGACGGGGATTTTTTAGAAATTGGGTAAAAAAAACAAACGCATCACTGCTCAAATGCCCGGCCTTTTTCGCAAGGTTAGATAATCCGGCGCTAACTTAGCGGAAACCCGCGCTTCCGGCAAATCAACAATTTGCGACCTGTCGGTTAATGCGCAGGCAACGCCCGCCGACAACACGGTATCAAAGCCACGACACATGCCCATGCGCCACCTTGTGCTTTCGTTGATTCTTGCCGGATGGACCGCCACCACCACCGCGGCGAGTGATCCGTATCTCAGGTTACTGGAGAAGACCAACCTGGCCGGCATGTTTGAGGAATTTCCAGCTGAAATGCTGGTGGCAGCCAATCGCCACGCAAAACGATGTGCGACCACAGCTGCCAAACGCGCCCCTACGGCAGCAGATCTAACGCATGCCGTCACCTTCCGTCTGCGGCAACACACCAGTTCCAGCGAAGTAAAGCAGCTGGTGGACTGGTATGTCTCGAGCACCGGACGAAAAGTGCGAAAGCTGGAACGCGCACCAATTGACGAAAAGCTGCTTGCACAGCATCAGGCGGACCCGCAGCGTTTGGCGCAGATCAGACAGATCTACCACCATACAGCGACAGGCAGATTTATCGCCAACGTTGCGGTGGAAATCGAATACGCCGGATGGCGTTTGAGCGGTTGTATGCAAAGCGCTGCAAGCTCAGGAGATTTAAAGCGCCTAAAAGCCGAAACTGTCCGTGCGCAGGTTATAAAAGGCGAAGCACAGACTCTGCTGGACTTGTTTACCGACGACACCGTGCGATCCATGGAGTTTGCGTTATCCTCACTGAGTGACGCTGAACTTACCGAGTATGCAAACACTGTTGAACATCATGCATCAACTTTTAGTTTGCTGATCGACACGCTGCTGGCTGCGATTGAATCAGAAACCAGGCTGATTAAAGTCTCTGCACTGCCGTAGCACAGTGTGATTTGGACATAACTACTGAGTTGGCAGTAACTCATCAGACCACTTAAGCACCACATTAAAAGAAACCGAGATACGCGTTTCTTTTGATAGATTAGGATGCACAAAATGGTGCAGAAATGACGGCCACAGCAAAATGGTTCCCGCCTCGGGCAACACTGTGTACTCGGCCTCTATTTGTGGATCACCTTTAACGGCATTCATGTTGGCCTGTGGCCGTGGATCATAGAAAGAGATTGCTCCGGGCCTGCGATCATCACGCCCCGGCAGTGATTCATAGGTCTGCGGCACACTGACATAGTAAGTACCACTCAAGTAACTATGCGGGTGATTGTGCAGATCATGATAGTCACCGAAGCGATTGATGTTCGGCCAGCTCTGCACCTGCCACTCACTCTGATATCGCTGATTGTGCGCATGCAGATAATCGACAACGGTTTTATTCACGCATTGCAGCAGCCAGCCGGTAGCCGGATGTGGCATTTGAAGAAATCCGGCTTCGCGATAACTGGTGGTCAGATTATCCGTTTCGCTATCCATTTTTTCGATCAGCAAGCGCAACATCTCATTGGGCTTTTCGTGAGAAGGCAGCTGTCTCTTAAGCAGGCTGGTGGGCCACAACTTGATAAGACCGGAATCTGATTGCTCGGCCATGCCGTGCTCCACAGTTGATCACAGACCGGCAAGATATCACAGGGTTACCTGTGAGTGTTTCAGCTCAACACCACAAAGAATCCGGTGTTGTACCAGCAATGCAGCACGATTGACGGCCATACCCGATTAAAACGATCACGAAAAAAACCGAACACCAGCGACGGGAAAAAGACACTGGCCGCCCACAGAGGCGCTTGATTAAAAAAGTGTGCGGCTGAAAACAGTACGCTGGTTACCAGATTGGCGACACTTAGCCCCGCTAAGGGGTAGCGAGCAAAGGCGGGCTTTTCGATCAACCAGGATTGCACAAAGCCTCTGAACGCCAGCTCTTCCAATACCGGATAGACCAGACAAACCATTAACAGCATTTGCAAGGTAACTGGTGCTACGACTACTTCAAAACCAACATCAAGCACCAGCCATACGACCGGGCCCAGTAATAGTGCGCTGAGAAAACGAGAGTCAAAAAAGACCTTTTTCAACTCTCTATAGAAGCTATCCATTCATTGATGGTATCGCAGACACCATCGTGTTTAACAGCCGGGCAGTTTACAGCAACTAATCAATTTCCTTGATCAACACCCGATCACCCGCGCCCGGAGTTGGTGCCAGTGCAAAAGCATAGACCCGGCCTCTTTCAACGCCTCGTGATTCAAGATAGCTGGTCACCAGAAACGCGCGTTGTCGTGCTTTTGCACTGTGCTGATCTGTGGCGTCGAGCGCATGGGTAATTACCGCGATCTTTGCCGCAGGGTGGTTTTGCAGCAGTGTGGCGATTTCATCAAGTTCAGGCTCTGATCCCTCAACAAGATGACTGGTATCGGCACTGAATTTCACGCTGTTTAGATAGCCTTCGAGCACCTGACAGCCTGTGCTGTCGACCGGGTAGCCGGTGCGGGTGGTGCACTGATCAATGTTGTCGAGCACGCCGTCGGCATCGGTGTCAGCGATAACTGGCTGTGCAGTGTAAACAGGTTCGTTGTATACAGGTTCATTTACGGCAATTTCTATAGGGACAGGCACCGACTGCAACGCCGCCGTAATCGGTGTGATTGCAGATTCAATGGCCGCTACCGGTGCAGCGACAGCAGGCTGTTCAACAATCTGTACCGGTACCTGATCCGGCACCTGATCTTGCTGCTGTACTGCTAACTGTTCAGGTATTTGTTCGGGCAATATGTTCTCGACTTCATCAGCGGGTAAACTGACAAACAGCTGATCGGTTGCAATAAGCTGTGATGAGATGCCGTCAACTTCGTCACCAACCAGAACATCGACTTCACCATCGACACTGACGACCATTTGATCCGGTCCATTGACATCGACTGCGCCGTTATCCAGCAACTCGGCCAGGTTAAGTTCGTCGTAAGCCGGGGGCGGATATAACAGGTTACTGCTTACTGCCAGATCAACTCCGGCAAGGCCACTGGCGAGATCTGATAGAGCCTCGGCCCGCTCTACTGAGTCTACCGATCCGCCAACCAGTAACTGACCGTCTACCGCAACGAGTGAAAAATCTTCGACATCCATCATCTGTTCAACAGTCGCCAGAACCGGTGCGATCCATTTAGCGCTGGCGACAGTTTCATCGATGGCGATATTGTTGATCACCATGGAGGCGTCGAACAACTCACTGGCCTGCGCATACACCTGGCTTGCCTGATCCGGAGATCTTAATACCCCTTCCAGCCTGACCATGTCGATATCTCGACTGATGGACAGCTTTGGTGAGTTCTGGGTTGGCGCAAACAACTGCGACACCGGCACCTTTTTGGCAGGCGCGCAAGCGGTTAGCACAGCGACCACTGCCGCCATCGACACCGCGGCTTTTGCGGTACGTCGTTTTCCGAATTGGTTAATGCGCTTTGTAGACATTCGAAATCCCGTGTTCTGGTGAACTGCATAAGAGTGGCAAGAATTCGCCGACTCCTATAACTTTTAGTTCACGCTGGGGATTTCGCCAGCATCAACAGCGGGCTTTTTTTTCCAGCCCTGTTACTGCTCTTTCAGCCAACGGGCCATATCGCGCGCGTAGTAAGTCAAAATGCCATCCGAACCGGCTCTTTTTAAACAGGTTATTGCTTCCATGACAACATCGCGTTCATTGAGCCAGCCATTGGCTGAAGCCGCCTTCAGCATCGCGTATTCACCACTGACCTGGTAGGCAAACACCGGCACCCCGAATTCGCGTTTGGCACGGGTAATAATGTCGAGATACGGCAGGCCCGGCTTGACCATCACCATATCCGCACCTTCGTCGAGATCGAGGGCAATCTCCCGCATCGCTTCATCGCCGTTGGCCGGGTCTATCTGATAACTGTATTTGTTACCGCTGCCAAGCGTTGCAGAAGCACCCACGGCATCTCTGAACGGACCGTAAAAAGACGATGCATATTTGGCCGCGTATGCCAGTATTTTGGTATTGATAAAACCGTTTTCCTCCAGCGCCCGGCGGATGCTGCCGATGCGTCCGTCCATCATGTCTGAAGGACCAACAATATCAGCGCCGGCCTCAGCGTGAGACAACGCCTGACGCACCAGCACTTCCACCGTCTCGTCGTTGACGATATAACCGGAATCGTCCATCAGACCGTCTTGTCCATGAGAGGTGTACGGGTCAAGGGCGACATCCGTCATCACGCCGAGCTCAGGGAATTCTTTCTTGACTGCTCTCACAGCGCGTTGCGCGAGACCGTCAGGATCGTAGGCTTGTTCTGCCTTGTTGGTTTTGACCTCGTCAGGAGTTACTGGAAAAATGGCGATGCACGGGATACCCTCGCGCACCAGCGACTCCGCCTCATGCAGCAACAAATCGATGGTCACCCGGCTGACCCCGGGCATACTGGGAACCGGGTGGCTCTCTCCGCTGCCATCGATCACAAACACCGGATAGATAAAATCATCGACGGTAATGGTAGATTCACGCATTAACCGGCGGCTGAAATCGGCGCTGCGCATGCGCCGCATGCGGGTTGCCGGAAAACTGCTGTTTTTCACAAGCACTCCATGTGATGAGCGGGAGGTAAGGTGTACACTTTCGATTTTAGTGTAATCCACCGCTGTAAGTCACTGCACACCCAAATTCTGGACACATGCGAATGACAGATAAATTTGCCATATTTGGCAATCCGGTAGCACAAAGCAAGTCACCGCAGATTCATGATCAGTTTGCGGCACAGTTTGATCTGGACATCGACTACCAGAGAATCTACTCAACCGAAGCGCAATTTGCCGATGATCTTGCGATGTTTTTTTCCAATGGCGCTATCGGCTGCAACGTGACCGCACCGTTCAAAGAGCAGGCATTTCAGGCCTGCGATCAGTTAACAGAAAAAGCCCGACGAGCGCGTGCGGTTAACACTGTATTCCGGCAACAGGATGGAACGCTATTGGGTCACAATTCAGACGGCGTTGGGTTAGTCACTGATATTGTTGACAACAAGCTTGTTGCCATTCGCGACAAAAATATCATGATTCTGGGTGCCGGTGGCGCTACCCGGGGAATTCTGGAACCGATTATCGCTATGCAGCCCGCCACTATTACGCTTGCCAACAGAACCGTGAGCAAAGCACAGTCACTGGCAAACGAATTTTCAGATATCTATTCTATTCAGGTAACGTCAACCGAACAGCCCGAATACCAAAACGCTCCCGATCTGCTGATCAACGCAACATCGGCCAGCTTATCGGCCGCAGTACCCGTGACAGATGCCAACCTCATAGGCACACACACAGTCTGTTATGACTTGTCTTACAGCGCAGATCCCACCGCGTTTTTAAAGTGGGCAGCAGAACATGGAGCAACTCAGTGCATTGACGGCAAAGGCATGCTGGTAGAACAAGCTGCCAATTCCTTTTCACTATGGACCAGCCATTCACCAGTGACAAAAGAGGTGATCACCTGGCTGGAACACAACTGTACACAGCAGGTGTAGCGATGAACAAGATCAGTCAATTTTTAGTGGTTCTTCTACTGGCCATCGTAGCAAACAACAGTTTTGCGCAGTCCAGTGATTGCCAGGGCAAGACCACCCTGAGTATTAAAAACAAATTACTCACCGTTGAAGTTGCCGACACTGAGCGTGAAAGGCGCTATGGACTGATGTTCCGCAGCAGTATGGGTACAGACTGCGGGATGTTGTTTGTTTTTCAAAACACCGGTGTGCGTACATTTACCATGCGCAATACACTAATACCTCTTGATATAGCGTTTATCGCAGCCGATGGCGAGATCAAAGAAATCTTTACTATGCAACCCGGTGTACTGAGATATCCATCGAAGGTAGAGTCAGACTACGCACTTGAAATGAATGCCGGATGGTTCAAAGCCAACGAACTAATGGTGGGTGACACCATTGCCGTACTTCAGGACGACATCATCACAACGCTGGACAAGATCAAGGAATAGAACCACGCTTAGCAGAGCTATAAGGG
>CALLLY010000087.1 GCA_938008205.1 uncultured Granulosicoccaceae bacterium | reverse complement strand
AAAACCGGCGGTAACATCATTGCACTTGAACTGGACAGGGATCTGATACCGCTGCTGCAGAAGCGCTTTGATCACTACGCTAATCTACAGTTATATCAGGCCGATGCGCTCACCTTCGATTTCAATACTCTGGCAGAACACGCACCTCTAAGACTGGTTGGCAATTTGCCCTACAACGTCGCTACGCCACTGATTTTTAGACTGCTTGATCACCTGCCGATCATCACTGATATGCACTTTATGCTGCAATGGGAAGTGGCAGCGAGGCTGGCTGCCAACGCAGGAGACCGGAATTACGGCCAGCTTTCTGTGGTGATGCAGAACCTGTGCGAGACACAGACCCTGATCGAGGTACCACCGGGTGCATTCAACCCGGTACCCAAGGTCAACTCGGCGGTTATCAAAATCGCACCGCGAAGCAAGCCGTTAGTACCGGCAGAATTGCTGGAACATTTTCAAATCGTTGTAAAAACTGCGTTTGCACAGCGCCGTAAAACACTGCGTAACAATCTAAAAGGGTTATTGGATGAATCCGCCATTGAGGCCGCCGGCATTAACCCGACCCTTCGTGCCGAAGTACTGGAACTTAATCAGTTTTCTGAACTCGCCAAACAGCTGGCTGCTAAAACATAGCACTGGCACTTACTGCACTGCTTTGCGAATCCTGCAGCAGCCCTTTACAAATGGATTGTGGCCCCATATAAACTGAGGATTGTAATGGCACTTTGTGCAGCCCACTGCACACAAACCGGATGTAAAACAATGACCGACACCGAAAACACCACAGCAGAGCAGGACTACAATTTTAAAGTGGAAGTCGCCACGCGCTACATGGAAGACGACTCCAACCCCGAAGCAGATCGGTTCGTATTCGCCTACACCATAACCATCCTCAATGAAGGCGAATTACCTGCCACACTGGTAACCCGCCACTGGGTGATCACCCATGGCAACGGCAAGCAACAGGAAGTTCGTGGTGATGGCGTGGTCGGAGAGCAGCCACGCATTAAACCCGGTGAAGGCTACCAGTACACCAGCGGTACCGTGCTGGAAACACCAATGGGCACCATGGGCGGCAGCTACCAGATGGTGACCGATGACGGCGACGAATTCGATGCGTTTATTCCCGAGTTTTTACTCTCGACTCCACGCACCCTGCACTAGCAGGCACGAGTAAGCACCGGTAACCAGACACAATGGCAACCTATGCAATCGGCGATGTACAGGGATGCTTTGAACCTCTGCAGCGCCTGCTTGAAAAACTGCGCTTCGACCCGGCAAACGATACTTTGTGGTTCGCCGGTGATCTGGTCAACCGCGGCCCGCAGTCACTGGAATCGCTTCGCTTCGTTAAATCTCTCGGCCAAAGCGCCATCACGGTACTGGGTAATCACGACATCCACTTACTGGCGCTCTACTATGGCTTAAGACCACGCGGTAAGGACCCTACCCTCGAACAGGTGCTGGACGCACCGGACGTTGAAGAGCTCATTGTGTGGCTACAACAGCAACCCCTGCTGCACCAGAGCAAAAGCAATGTGCTGGTGCATGCCGGCCTTCATCCGCACTGGACGATTGAAACTGCCACGACCCTTGCGAGAGAAGTAGAAGCGATACTGCACAAACTTGATGGTAAAGACGCACTGGCTCCTTTGTACGGACCCACCGACGGTGAATGGGCAAGTGCTGACAAATCAGAACATCGCTTACGCTATGCAGTTAACTGTTTCACCCGCATGCGTTTTTGTAACCAAAAAGCAGCACCCGACTTTAAGTACAGTTGCGCACCGGGAGAACAGCCAAAAAAACTGCAACCCTGGTTTACCATCGACAACCGGCCTACCGAAACACTGTCGATCATATTCGGTCATTGGGCTGCCCTGGGGGTGCACCATCAGCCAGGCATTTTTGCATTAGACAGTGGCTGTGTGTGGGGTAACGCACTCACGGCACTTAACCTTGATGACTTTACTTTTTATCAGGTCGCGTGTAGCGATTCATGACGATTCGCGTCTAAAACATAGTAGGTAAACTTATATCCACCTTGCTCTGTTTCATCAATATTCTCTTCAGTGTCAACTGACCACTGCTGCCAGTCAAAACTATCAAGCCACCGATCACCGTGAAATTCATGGTCGATAACCGTCAGGTATAACCGCTCCACAAGTGGCATGGCTTCGGCACATACCGAAGCCCCGCCTATAATCATTATTTCATCAGTGGCGTACTGACCGGCAATCGCCAGCGCATCGGCAAGTGTGTGAGCCGTGTCTACTCCGTCGTGCTGCCAGTTCTGATCACGGGTAATTACAATATGCGGCCGACCCGGCAATACTCCCCCCAGCGACTCGAAGGTTACCCGCCCCATGACGAGCGGCTTACCCATCGTGGTTCGTTTAAAGTACTGCAGATCACTGGGGATTTTCCAGGGCATATCTCCCTCTCGACCAACAAGCTTGTTGCGGTCCATCGCCATCATCATCGCGATTTTCATATCAATCTTATCTAAGTACACAAACCCGTATCGTACGCTCACGTTTGAGGGAATTCCACGCTAAACTCAGCATCAATTGTTAGCTGTTACTTCAACCCGGAAAGCGATGTATCTATGACAACAGATGATAAAACGAAATATTATTAGTCAACTCAACACCGGGAAATACGACCAAAACTAAAATTCGCCTTGACTCAGGTGCATGGTAGAAAAACCGCTATTGATTGCGGCTGTGGTGCGGGCGCAAACATAAAATACCTGCGCGCCGCGGGCTTCACCGTTTACGCTTTCGATAATGACGATAGCTCAATACAGTTATGCAGGCAGCAGTACAACAACGATTAGAAGTTCATTTGTCACTTGCAAGTTTTGGAAGTTATCAATACCCGAGCTCCTCACTTATCCTAGCCGATGCCAGTTTATTTTTTTGCCCCTTAGATGAAATTGATCTATTTACTAAAAAAAATGAGCATATCCCTTGAGAGTAACGGAATATTTTGCGGTGGATTTCTCGGAGCCAGAGACACGATGGCAAATGACAGTATCAAAACCAGCAATTACCGGGGTAAAGTGCTGGTATTGAGTGAATCCAGAATTCGTGATCTTCTATCGAACTTTAATATTCTTGAATGGACCGAACTTGAAACAGACGGACTAACGCCAACAGGAAAGGCGCATCACTGGCATATGCATAACATAGTGGCGCAAAAAATTTAAACTCGATAACAACGGAATGTCTCTAAGTTTTCAAAGAAACATGCGAAGTTTTATCCCACAAGGTATCTATGATTACTCAAAAAAAACCCATCTGCTATCCATTGTTGTTACAACCGAAAGCGTATTGCTTGCACCGGATCAGCACAGTTGGTAGCGTTGGGTATTACTATCCCGCTGGACTGCTCTTGTGCTGAATACTGCAAATATTGTCGGGTTCGCAGCAACCGCCAAGCCAACTGAGGCCAGGCAGTTCTACCAACAAAGCCTTGGTCTTGAACTCATAGAGGAAAGCCCTTTTGCGCTAGTTTTCAGATCGGGCAACACAACGGTGCGCATCCAAATAGTCCCCACCGTGATAAGCCCACCGTATACATCACTTGGCTGGGAAGTTCCGGATATTACAGCAGCTGTACAGCAGTTAGTGTCAAGAGGTGTTGAGTTTCAATTATTTGAAGGACTTCCGCAGAACGATGATGGAATCTGGCGCACTCCCGACGGAGCGCAGATTGCCTGGTTTTTAGATCCGGATGGGAACACTCTGTCTCTTACCGAGCATGGCTCAAAATCTTCATCCTGAGTAAGTAAATGTAAGTAAATGATTGTTAGCTGACAAAAACAGCGAGCAGAATCGGCAATGGACGATCTATCAAACAGTCAATCTTCGAGCGTGCATTCAAACTATCACTCTAGAGTGCAGGATTCATTATAAAGGCCGGACACTAAAAAGCTGATGCTACAGCTTCAAACTCACCTGGATAATTGGCTTTCAACCATGCGATCTGATAGGCAATCAGGGCATAGGCAACTGCGTGAGATTTGTTAAAACACTGCTGGCAGGCAAACAGGAGTTGATCAAATATTTCTTCTGCCGCGGTTTTCGTTAGACCCGCAGCGGTTGCATCAAATATAAATCTGGTCTTAAGCACTTGAACAGTCTCCGGATCACCATTGGTTAGCTTGCGGCGGAAAGTATCACTTTGTGCCCAGGTGTAT
>CALLLY010000086.1 GCA_938008205.1 uncultured Granulosicoccaceae bacterium | reverse complement strand
CTATGGCTGCCGGTCTAAGCGACCAGGCAATTATGGATCTGGCGGCATACTTCAGCCAGATGGATGCAGCAAAGTAAGTTTTTTCTCCCTCCACATCCGGCAAACGGATGTGGAGTACCGGTTTTAAGTTCCAGACCTCTCAGCCAGCGACTTACGCTGCAACTTAGCCGCTGCGTAAACCGCCTCAGTTCTGTTACTCACGCCCAGTAGTTTAAAAGCCGCCGACACATGAGCCTTTACGGTGTGCTCGGATATTTTCAGGTTTTGTGCAATCACCTTGTTGGGTCTTCCCTGTACTACCTGAAGCAACACTTCCTGCTGTCTTTTCGAAAGGCAATCCAGCCCGGCGTTGCCACGCACCGTTGCATCTACTGGACGCCCGGCTACCGGTAAAGCATCGTCCAGCGCTTCGGCTGGCAGATAAGTGCCTCCGGCAGCAACGAGATGAATTGCCGCTGTCAGCACTGCGTAAGTGGCCGATTTAGGGATATAACCTGCAGCACCAGCCTCGATAATAGCCCGAATGACAGCCGGATCCTCGAGCGCCGAGACCACAACAATGCGGGCGTTTATGAAATGATTGCGTACGACTTCCAGCGCCTCCAGCTGGCTGACACCGGATAAGTAATAATCCAGCAGAATTAAATCCACTGCTTCAGGATTGGCGCTCTTGATAGCACTTTCACAACCGGGGTACATCTCCACCTGCGGTTGTGGATCAAAATCCACCAGCATTGTTTTCAACCCTTCGGAAAACAAACTGTGATCATCGATTAGCACGATGTTCATATTTCCTCCCTGCGTAAATCAAACAGCTTACCGGTGCTTGCCAGCAAGCCAACTGCCGGGTAATTCGTCAGGCAACAAAGGCCGTTAGTTCTTTACCTGCGCAATAGTTCTGCAGATTCTCAAGCATCAGATTACCCATTGCTGTCCGTGTTTCTACGGTACCACTGGCAACATGTGGCTGTAACAGCACGTTTTGCAGTGTAAACAGAGCTTCCGGAACATTGGGTTCATCTTCAAAGACATCCAGTCCGGCTCCACCCAGCGTGCCGCTGACCAGCGCTTCCACCAGATCGGATTCATTGACCACCCACCCGCGTGAAATATTCACCAGATGCCCTCGCGGCCCCAGCGCTGCGAGAATGTCAGCATCAACAACCCCTCGCATATCCGGAGTTGGCGCGACACCGATAATCAAACAGTCCACCGCTTCAGCCATGTCTTTTAGATTGGCAAAGTAGGTATAAGGTACATCTGTTCTTTCGTTGCGATTACAGTAACTGATTTTACAACCAAAGCCTTCCGCCCTGTTTGCGATGGCCGCACCGATACGACCCAGCCCGAAAATACCAACATTGCAGCCACTGAATTTCTGCGTCAGTGGTGCAGGCCCATCGCTGAGCCAGCGCCCCTGACAGGTATAGTTATGGGTGAATGCCATTTGTCTGAAGCTGCCAAGCGCCAGTCCAAGCGCCAGATCGGCCACATCATCGGTCAGCACGTCCGGGGTATTACCAACCCGGATACCCTTGGCCTTGCAGTAGTCGAGATCAACGGCGTCAACACCAACGCCGAAAACGGTAACCATGCCCACCCCGGGCAGCTGCCGAAGCAGATCAGCGCTGGCACCGGAGCCGCCATCTGTAACGACAGCTGTCACCGATTCAGAAACACTTGCCAGAAAAGCCGCCTGATCCGCTGCTTCCCAAAGTCTGTGTACCTCATATTGATTTTCCAGCAACTGCTGTGTGTGCGGGAAAATGGGATTAACCTGCAAAACAGACTGTTTATCGCTCATCGTTTTAGGTCTTTTGAAAACGGAGTAGTGTACGTCAGTCGCCCTGTTTACAGCAAAGTCATATCACCAACAAAACACGACGACACCCGGAACACTTAACGAGCGCAAACCCTTTATCCCATAGGCGGCGGCGCGACGCGCAATACCTCAGCTGCTGTGGTCACGCCCTGAGCTACTTTGCGCGCACCACTAATCCGCAACGGTTGCATACCGTCGCGTATTGCTTGTTTGCGAAACTCGGTAATGTCCATTTCCGGCAGAATCTGATCTTTCAGCGCCTGAGTCATTTCCATCACTTCGTAGATTCCGACTCGGCCGGCATAACCGGTATCCCGACATTTTCGACATCCGACTTTCGCCTTCACAGAATCTGGCGGTGCGACGGTTAGAGGGGCTACCAGCCCATTCCAGGCCTCCAATTCTACGGCTGCAGAGACACTGCATTCAGCACACAGAGTTCTGACCAGGCGCTGTGCCAACACACCGATCATGGTATTACGCAACAGGTAGTACGGCACTCCCAATTCCAGCAATCGAGTTATCGCTGCTGATGCATCGTTAGTGTGCAATGTGCTGATGACCAGATGCCCGGTTAACGCAGCCTGGATTGCCATTTGAGCGGTTTCATAATCGCGAATCTCACCAATCATGATGATGTCAGGGTCTTGCCTGAGCAGCGTCCGTACCCCAGTCGCAAAGTCCAGTTCAATATTGGCCTGCACCTGCATTTGGTTAAAAGCAGGAACCACCAGCTCAATGGGATCTTCAACAGTGCACAGATTGACTTCCGGTGTCGCCAGTTGCTGCAGGCTGGTATATAGCGTGGTTGTTTTACCCGACCCGGTAGGGCCGGTGACCAGAATAATGCCGTTCGGTGACTTCAGCATGCCTTCCCAAACACTTCGTTCCCGCTGGGTGAATCCCAGGTCGGTGGCATCACGCAGTAATACATCCGGGTCGAATACCCGCATCACCATCTTTTCACCGAATGCCGTTGGCATAGTCGACAAACGCAGTTCCACTTCTCTGCCATCTTCGTTGCGTGTCTTTAAGCGACCGTCCTGTGGCCTGCGCTTTTCGGCAACATCCATACGGCCAAGTATTTTGATACGACTGGTAATGGCAGCCATCACGGTAGTAGGCACATCGTAGACGCGATGCAGCACACCATCGATACGGAATCTGACCAGGCTATCCTGTCGTCCGGGCTCCAGGTGTATATCACTGGCCCGTTGTTCAAAGGCGTATTGCAGCAACCAGTCGACAATGCTGACCACATGCTGATCATTAACATCGAGCGCACCCTTACGCCCGAGCTCCATCAACTGTTCAAGGTTTTGCACCTTGCTGCCTTCAGCATTATTCTGGTCTTTCTTGGCCCCAAGCACTGAACGCGATACGTTGTAAAACTCGTGCAGGTAACGGCTGATGTCTTCGGGGTTTACCAGTACCCGAGTAATGCTCTTGCGCAGTACTGACGAGAGTTCGACCTCCCAGCCAGCGTAGAACGGTTCGGCGGTACCAATTTGTACTTCAGAATCAGTGACCTCCAAAGCAATAATATTAAAGCGCTTGGCGTAAGCCAGCGACATCACAGAAGTTATTGAGGCCACGTCGATCGTTAGCGGGTCAACCTTCTTAACCGGCACATCAATCTTCCGGGACAACCAGTCAATAAGATAATCAAGTGTCAGCTTTTGCTGACCGAGCGCCAGGTTGGTCCAGCCACACTCTGCGATAATTTGCAGTGCGTTTTTCGGATCGTCTTTAACGTTGGCACGAACCACAGAAAGCACTTTGTGATTCTCATCGGAAATGACCCCGTCAGCCAGCAGTTCATCGAGTAACATGAACAACTCAAGCTTACCGGTCACCGGATCAGCGAACATCGGATGGCTATCATCAATGATTAACGCGGTAGTGCCGCTCATTTATTATACTCGCTGGTAAATGTGACAGAATCGCCGTAGCGCCCTGCCCGCTTTCTGTGATTAAAACGGCAACGCTCACGATCGGCGTCAGCTCACTGACGTCGGGCATTAATCAGTTTTCTTCTCACCGAATACCGGCCAGTAACGATGACCAGTACTATTACCGTTTACCACAATCCGCGATGCTCCAAGAGCCGTGCCACCGTTGAGTGGCTCAAGCAGCAGAACATAGACTTAGAAGTAGTGGAATACCTCAAACAGCCGCTCGATAAATCCACGCTCAAGTCTATTGCGGATCAACTGGGGCTCGGTCCGCTTGAATTCATGCGACATGGCGAGAAAATCTTTAAAGAACTCGGCCTGCACCAGGGCAGCCACGATGACGAGGCACTGTTCGATGCCCTGGTTGAACACCCAATTCTGCTGGAACGCCCCATTGTTACCACTGGTGAGGAAGCCGCAATCGGCAGGCCGCTGGACAATGTGATGGAACTCATCAATGACCTGTAAAGTGTTGGTGCTCTATTACAGTCGCGATGGCAATACCCGCCGTATGGCCAATCAGATCGCGCGCGCCATAGAAGGTGTGCAGGGTTGTGAAGCCGTGCTGCGCACGGTAGCGGAAATTACCGACTCAGCCAGTGTTGAATCCGAAAATCTGCGTGCGCCTGAAATTGAAAAAGCTGAACTACGAAATGCGGACGCGCTGATTGTTGGCAGCCCGACCCGCTTCGGCAATATGGCAGCCCCCCTCAAACACTTTTTCGATACCACCAGCGACCTGTGGCTAAGTGGCGCAATGCGCGATAAACCCGGTGCGGTTTTTACTTCCAGTTCAACCATGCATGGCGGACAGGAATCAACCCTGCTTACCATGATGCTGCCACTGCTTCATCATGGCATGGTGATGGCGGGGATCCCGTATAGTGAACACGCACTGCACACAACGCAAAGCGGTGGCACACCCTACGGTGCAAGTCAGGTTTCCGGAAACAGCCCGATTCCGAATCTCACACCTGATGAAAAAACCTTATGCTCAGCGCTTGGCAAACGCGTTGCGTTACTGGCCTTGCGACTCAAAGGCGGTCTTGATGATTACTGATAACAATACAATCAATACCAGCAGGTGGCGCTTTATCGCTTTGTGTGGTTATCTGGGTACGTTGTTTTTCGTCCTGCTTTGGATCACCTATCTGGCACCACCAGCGGCGCCTAAAAGTATTGTGCTGGCGATAGCGCTATTACCCATGTTACCGGCACTGCGCGGCTTACTGCACGGCAGGATTTACACCTATCAATGGGCTAGCTTTCTAGCACTGCCCTACTTTGCATTTGGCGTTGATGCATTTGTGCACAGACAAGATAACAACTGGCTGGGCGCTGTACTGGTGGTGTTATCGCTAATGTGGTTCGTTGGTTGTACATATACCGCAAAGCAACATAAAAAATTCAACCAAAGTCAAAACACTGCTTCAGAAACGGAATCGTAATTCTCTCGCGACCGGCAGCGAGAGACTCTGCATCAAGAATAGCAATCGCAGACAAGAGACTACTGGCATCTCGCCGGTAACGCTTTAATAAAAAATCTACCGCGTCTGTATCGAGTTTCATACCGCGCAGTTGCGCCGCGGCCAGCATTGCCTGTCGAATTTCAATCTCGTTAAGTGGCACCAGCTTTAGCACCGGCCCCCAGGTAAAACGCGACAACAGATCAGCCAGTTTCCAGCGCTCCATGGATGGTGCTGCAGATGCGCTGAATATGATTTTTCCTTCACCTTCACGGACAAAATTTATCAGATTAAACAGCGAGGTTTCCCAGTCATCCTTGCCTGCGACCTGATCGACATCATCAATCGCTATAAGATCATAGTGATCCAGTGATTCAAGCAACGCAGGATCAAAGGACGGCTGCATAGCCTGAGACTCTGACGGTGTTCTGTCAGACTGCATCACATCATTCAGGGAAACGTAAAACGACTTTTTTCCAACCGCCAGATAGTGCCCGTGAAGCGCTACCAGCAAATGGGACTTACCACTCTGCGGCGGCCCACACAAAAAGACCTGACGGACATCTGCGCTTTGATCAAGGCTTGCCAGCAACTCAACCACAAGCCCGTTACTGCCTTTGGCATAGTTGTCAAAACTGCAGGCTTCCGGTGCCACAATCGGTAGCGGTAATTGTTGTTGCATATAGCAGGTTAGCGCAGGCGATAGGTGAGTGATTCACTACTCTGCCCGACTCCGGATGAAACTTGCGGAGAAAGCGCCGTCTGACTCGACAAACGCTGTTGCAGGCTGAACGAATCAGCATCGGGCGCACGAAAAACTGTCGCCCCTGGCTCCAGCGCTTCAGTGACCACCGTTGATTCAATGCTGCGCAATAGCGCCAGCACCTGTTGGTGCTGCGATAACGAGTTTATATTCTCTACACGAATTGCCACACCACTGCGATTAAACCCGCCCACACCTGACAAATAGCCCGAAGTGGAGCCGTTCATGTTGGCAATCTCGGTCACTGCAGTAAGCAATGCTTCATCGAGTGACCGGGTGGTGAGCGACAAGGTTTGGGCTTCAGCACCTGCCACGCGGTAGTGCCAGTCGGATTGCCATGACTGCTCGGACAATCTGACCAGGGCTCCGGTGAAACTACCTGATGCCTGATATTTTTCAGCCATCGCGTCAACCACTGCCTGATCATAAAACAACACGTTGGACGGCGTCAGCAACGCCTGGTCTGCGTCGTCCAGAAGCGGAAATTCAAACGCCATATTGTTCGCTGCACCCAACTGGATCATGCGCGACTGAAACTTGGTGGCACGAGTGCCGCCGATCAGAAACTGATCGGTATCCTGCTCTACGGCAACCAGTGCCAGAATCCGTCCCGATCCGGGTGTGACCACTTCTTCAATCACCGGTGCCTGAAATTGCCGCTGAATATTGCCCAGCAGAGTCGCTGGAAAGGTAACCGCAACCACGCTGTCGGCGGGTTCTCCTTCGCGGACCTGGCGGGTGGCGAGACGGCTGCTGTCTCGGCCGACATCAAAGGCTCGATAGCGAAATGACTGAACATAACGCGAGGGTTCACGTAAAATCTCCTTGCGCTGCGCTTCATCAATCGCACCCGGTGGCATTTCGCGTTGCAGCACCCGGTTCAGCGCCAGCCAGTATGCGCTGGATCGCTGACTGTCTCCCGGGTTAGCCACAACCACTTCAACGGTAAAGTCATTTGCAGTGGCCACACCGCTGTGCAATGCAAAGACGCACATTGCACCGAATACCAGGAAGGTTCTCAGCAATTTAGACATAATAGAACTCTGTAATGCGCTGCGAAAACGAGTGATTGGTGAATTGGTCAATTGTAACTCAGACGCGCTATTCCGCGGTAAAATCTGCCGACTGGCGAAAGATATTTCCTGACACCTGCTCACTGGAATGAAATGACGACAAAAGAGACTTTAAGTTACCGCGATGCCGGTGTGGACATTGAAGCGGGTGCCACGCTGGTAGAACGCATAAAGCCCGATATCAGCCGCACCCACAGGCCCGGTGTACTGGGTGGACTGGGTGGCTTTGGAGGCCTGTTCGAACTGCCAGCAGATCGCTACAAGCAACCGGTGCTGGTGTCAGGTACCGACGGTGTCGGCACCAAACTGATGCTGGCAAACCAGTTCGACAATCACGCCACGATTGGTATTGATCTGGTCGCAATGTGCGTTAACGACATCCTGGTTTGTGGTGCCGAGCCGCTGTTTTTCCTCGATTACTACGCAACCGGAAAACTGGATCTCGATAAATCCCAACAAATTATTCGTGGTATCGCCAATGGCTGCGAACAAGCCGGTGCAGCACTGATCGGTGGTGAGACCGCAGAAATGCCCGGCATGTACAACGCCGACGAATACGATCTGGCCGGCTTCTCGGTCGGCATTGTTGAAAAAGCCGCTATTCTGGATAAAAACAATGTCAGCGAAGGCCATGCTGTCATCGGACTGACTTCGTCCGGATGTCATTCGAACGGTTATTCGCTGGTACGCAAAGTACTGGAAGTCAGCGCTGACGACCCGGCGATGACATTGGGAACTGACAGCCTCGCCAGTCAATTGATTGCACCAACAAAAATTTACGTAAAACCCATTCTTAAACTGCTGGCTGAAGTCCCGGTAACGTCGCTGGCACATATCACCGGTGGCGGAATCACAGAAAATCTACCACGCTCACTACCTCCCAACACGTGTGCGGTTATAAACACTCAAGCCATTCCGACACTGCCGGTTTTTAACTGGCTGCAAAGCAATGGCAATATCACTGACGATGAAATGCTTAAAACGTTCAACTGCGGTATTGGTATGGCCGTTATGCTGCCCGAGCAGCATGTAAAAACTGCCATTGATCTACTTGCCGATAACGGTGAAACCGCCGTCAGAATTGGCACGGTAGAGCACAGCGACAATACTCAACCCACGGTGCGATACCGGTGAACATCCGCATCACCTGATTAGCAATACCTTATGACAATTACCGTTCTGATTTCCGGTCGAGGCTCAAACATGCAAGCCCTGCATAAGGCCTCGGTCAGTGGATTGCTACAGGCACCGATCAGCCATGTAATCGCCAATAAAAAAGACGCGCCGGGCCTTACTTATGCAAGAAACAATAACATCAGAACCTCGGTTGTTGATCACAAGGCTTTCGATACCAGCGACGCCTTTGATCAACAACTCCTGAACACTATTGAAAGTGACGCGCCGCAACTCGTCCTGCTGGCGGGCTTTATGCGACGACTGGGTGCCAGTTTTACCGAGCATTTTGAATCACGACTATTGAACATTCATCCGTCACTGTTACCCAGGTATCCGGGGTTACACACCCACCAGCAGGTTTTGCAAAGCGGCGATAAAACGCACGGTTGCAGCGTACATTTTGTTACAGCGGAACTTGATGCCGGCCCTGTAATCGCTCGCAGTGTCGTTGCCGTCGAGTCGACAGACACACCGGATTCGCTAGCTGCAAGAGTGTTGGAAAAAGAGCACCGGCTCTACTGGCAGGTGGCTCAGTATTACTTGCAAGGGTTAATCATATGGCGGGATGGTCACGTTGAATACCAGGGAAATCGACTCGTTTATCCGCTGACTTTGTCCTAAAGTCGGTAGTGTACTTTCCCCGCTCAAGCTTGCCGGGTATTAAAACGGCAGAAAGGCTATGAATAAAAAAAGTTACCGGTTACTGAAGGCATACGGCGTTAGATTGCAGGCGATACTGATCACGGTGCTGCTGTCATACGCCTGTACCGGGGCTGCGCAAAGTGCCGGGACTACACTGACCCCATTCAAAGCAGAATACTCAGTTGAAAACGACTACATCACCGGTGGCACCGCAACACTTAGCCTGACTCCGGCAGACGACGGCAATTTCGATTTCGTTCTACAGTCGAAACCTACCGGTATTTTTAAATGGACCAGCAACGGCAACATCCGCGAGCATGCAGTATTACCATCGCTAAACACGCCGTTTGAATCAATACAGTACACATACACCGACAAAGGCAGGCCCAAGCGCAACTATCAGGTCAATTTAGATCGCGATACCCTACAACTGGAGTTGAAACGCGGTAACGAAACCACGGCGCATCCACTGCCTGAGGGTGCAATCGACCGCTTGTCAGTCACTCTGGCACTACTCAATAAGCTTGCTAACGATAGAAATTTCGAGTCGATGCAAATACAAGTACTGGACGGTAAAAACGCAGAAACACTCACCTACAGCAACCACGGCATTGAGCCTATCAGCACCGAAATTGGTGATTTCGACGCAAACCGCATATTAAAAGACCGTGTTAACAGCAATCGGGAAACCATCATCTGGCTGGCCGAAGTTGGCGAAAAAAACACCGTGCTACCACTGAAAATCGAGCACTACAAGCGCGGAAAACTAACCCTTCGCCTGATTATTTCGAGATTCTCGCTGATTGAGTGATTTCAGTGTTGATTGTCAGTTGATTAGCGAACCGACAATCCGCATATATAATAAGTCGTACTGAAAGGCAGCTCCCAGAGGAACACTCTTGATCAACGCGATTGCTACGGCTGCACTGGCAACATTGTTGTTGGTGGGTGCCTACTCCTGGTGGTTTCAATCACCGTGGCTCACGACAATCGGCTACGCCATTATCTCCATACTGGCACTCGCGCTGGTACCACTTTGCTATCGATGGTTTGGTTTTCTCGATCTCGACGTCATCCGCGGCCTGCTCGATCAGGAAGAGCGCGAACACGACGAAATGATGCAACGACTCTCTACCATGCAAAGTGACCTTGAATCCCTGGAAAATAAAGACGGTGCGAAACAGGTTGTCACACTCAGGCATTTACTTAACGATTTTCATGAGGTTATCGCCAACCGCTTTCGGGGCAAGCAGCTGAGTTCCAGCACCTATCTCGATGCAGCACGAAACGTTCAAAATCAATCACTGCAGAATTTGTCAGATATGGTCGGAATAGGACACAGCATTTCCAGCCTGAAAAGACAACGCAGTCAGCGCGATGAAGCACAACTGCAAATGCAGCAGCAACGACTTGAATCGTTACTCGCTGAAAATCGCACTCTGTTCAAAGCGCTGTCCGACACCTCAGTGGAAGTTGCCAATATCCAGGAGATAGGCGAGTTCGAACGCACAGAAACGCTTGCCCGTCTGAAAGACCTGGTCAGCATAGCCAAACAACAAAGTCAGTGACACGGAGCCCTCAATGAATTTACGTTCAACTGCAAAAGGCGCACTGTACGCAAGCGTATGTGCAACGATGGCAATGGCGCTGGCGGCCTGTGGTCCCGGTGAAGTAGACAGTAAAGAAACTGCTTTAAAACAACTTAATGAACTGGTGTCCGAAACTATTCGGCCAAGCCGCCGCGAGAACAACTACCGTGCGAACATAGAGCTCACACAAACCAATCTGCTATCCATGCTACCGAGCATGAGTGAATACCCGATGTCGCTCGACGCCCGCGACAGCAGCCGTGTCGAGGCGGTGGAGATATTCACTTCCTCTGAAAAAGCCGGCTCCGGCCGTGATGGTCTGTATATTGAGATGGCTCAGGCGTTTAATAATCAGCAGCTCAAAATTGGTAATGGAAAAATTGCACAGGTTGGCATTCGCAAAATAGCCTCGGGCCTGGGGGCACAATTTATATTGGCACAACGCAATACACCTGACGCGTTCTCACCAAGTAACCATTTATGGGGGGATATGCTTTCAGGTCAGGGCATCTCACTTTCTGTTATCTCTGAAGTGACTGCACCCAACACTGCCGGTGTGATTGTGCGTAAGTCAAAGAAAGATCTCATCACCACCAATAACCAGCTTGATATTCAAAAACTACTGACCGAGGTCACGACTGGCAATTTTTCTATGGGATACACAAATCCCTACCAATCGAGTACCGGTCTTAACTTCCTGCTAACCGTTCTCAACGCCTTTGCAGAAGGCGATGAAAGCCAGATGCTGGCTCCGGACGTCGCAAGTGCCTTCGAAGCGTTTCAGGCCGGTGTGCCTTTCGTGGCGCAAACCACTCTGCAGATGCGTGATGCCGCTGTCGACAGCGGTGTTCTCGACGCACTGGTTATGGAGCATCAATCGTGGGTTAACGTTAAAGGCATGGGGGACTATGAGTTCCTGCCATTTGGCGTCAGACACGACAGTCCGTTGTACGCCACTGCCGAAGCAGACAGCGCAGAGCGAGAGGTACTAGCGCTGTTCGCAAAGTTTCTAGATCAGAATAAACGTGCAGTCACAGATTACGGGTTTGGCAGACAAGCGAACTACACCAGCACCTACAAGCTGGACAACGGCGCTATGATTCTCAACGCACAGAAAATCTGGAAAGAAAAGAAATCCGGTGGCAGACCCATCGCAGCGGTTTTTGTTGCAGATGTCTCCGGTTCTATGGACGGTTCCAGAATTAAAAACCTTAAGCGCGCACTCATTGAATCCTCAGATTTAATCAGCTCCGGCAACTCTATCGGACTGGTGAGCTATAACGAGCGAGTAAACGTCGACCTGAGCATTAAGCAGTTCAACATACAGCAGAAATCACTGTTTATAGGTGCGGTAGAACAACTCCAGACCGGTGGCGGCACCGCCACTAACGATGCAGTACTCGTCGCCGCACAGGAGCTAGTAGATTTTGCCAGCACCAATCCGAATCACAAACTGGTTATCTTTGTATTGTCAGATGGAGAAACAAACAAAGGCCTGGAATACGCCAGTGTCGAAAAAACCATGGAATGGACTGGCATACCCATTCACTCTATTGCCTACGAGTTATCTTCCGACCATCTCAAGGCAATGGCAAGTCTTGCCGAAGGTGCCTATATAGAATCGAGCGCTGAATCTGCTTCGTACCGCATTGGCAACCTGCTCAACTCTGAGATGTAACGCATGAAGTTCATCAAGATATTCGGCGCCTTGATTTTATTGCAGTGCCTGTTATGGATAGGCTCGCATATTTATTTCACTGCCAATAAATCAGAAGTGCTGCTGGTAGTGGATACCTCATTTTCAATGAAACCTGACTTTCCTTCGGTGAAAAACTGGATTGAAGACTACGAGGACTCTTCCAGATATAAAAACGTTACCATCGGAACCGACAAGGCGTCACTGGGACCGCTGCCGGAACTCGCCTCGAAAGATGTCATCTTTCGAACCTCATTCGGCAAGCTCAGCGAAGATAATCTTAAGCGTTTGTACAGCCATGTAAAAGCAGACAAAAAAATTCTGCTGAGTGACGGATCACTTGAGCCAAAGGGATGGGATGTTGTGGCTTTCCAGTGATTTAACTAGAAGCGCTTTTGTATGTTAGCGCGAATGCGATAATCGGTTTCGGCTTCATACTCACCGCTTTGCAGGAAAGGCATCAGAACATCTGCGCTGAGCAAAAAGCTATCGCCTTCCCAATGCAACCCGGGTGACAGGTACCATTGCTGATCTTCCACTTCAATGCGATCGTCATTCTGCTCTGAAAGACTGAACTGCCCCCGCAAAGACACAGTCCACAACGGGTCTGACGGCTCGAGCCCGGTCATGGAAAAACGTCTGCCAGTAGTCACCCCTAATGACCACAGTTCTTTGTCATCGGCGGACTCCGGCACTTCGGGTTCTTCGTTAAACTGGCGAAAGCTCAAATCCACACCGCTGTAATTCACCGATCCCAATCGTCCGTAATGGATGCCGAGTTGTCGACTACTGATCATGCGGGATTCGCTGCGAAACTTTTCAGATTCCACATCGAAGGATGCAGAGTAGGAAAACCCCTGATGAATATCGTGCATGCGCGCTTCACCGGGCTTTAAAAAATCAATCCGGTTCAGGCGTACTTCACTGTTCCAGTAATTCGCAGTTTCATCTGGCAGCTCTGGATCTTCGACAGACTCGGGCGGAGAGAGTTTGAACAGCATTTCCGAGCGATTGCCACTATCCGAGGCCGCTTCGGAGTACTCATCGGCGAAAGAACTTTGCACACCAAACCCGCCAATACGATAATCGGCCGGGGTGTCAGCAAAACACAATCCCGGGATTGCACCCAGTACTATCGCTGCTGCCGTTTTGTAAGTAAAACGCACTGTGTCCATTGAAAACTCGTACAGCACCTAAACAAAGGTGCCGGGGGATTTTAGTCTCGTCGTTAGCTAAACAAGCGACCGCCGACGTTATTATTATGTGACCCGGCACCGCGCTGGCGGTTCCAGGAAACTTGCATTTGAGTTGTTTTTTTACAACTCTTTTAAAATCGTAGCAGCAATCCGTTAGCTTGCACTGGTGCAGACGTTAACTTTTATCCATGATTTCGTCAAGCAAAGCTGTTAATTTTTTGCAACATTTGTAGAATTACAACATGAATACAGAAGCAAACGAACCCGACTCTGAAATCGAGATCAGCAAATCGCAGCGCAAACGAGATGCGGACGACATTCGCGATTTTGCAGCGCGTCTGGTTCAGGAGAAACCGCAGAAACTCAATAAGCTGCCACTATCCGCAGAAATTCGGGACGCTATTGCCAACTGCCCGGCTCAAAGCACCCGAGGTGCGTACAAGCGCCACATTCAATACATCGGCAAACTGATCCGCAAAACCGATGATTTCGAGGCATTGAAAACACTACTGGATGCCCCGCCGGTTGCCAAATCCAACCCTCATGAAGCCCTGTGCAATCAGTTAATTGAGTCGTTCTCTGATCACGCAGACACACTGCGCGAACTCTACCCCGCCGTGAGTCTGCAACAGGCACGTCAACTGGCACGAGCAGCCCAGCCAATCAGCTATGCTGTTGAAAACGATCCGTCAGAGCAGGAAAAATCCGCAGCGAAAAAAATCAGCAAAGCTAAAAAGTCACTTCAAAGGTTGCTGTCAGAGGCTGCTGACCAGGGGATATAACCCGAGAAAACATCACATCAGGTGTGTTATCGACTGGCCTGAGTATTCACCGTTTGCCAGTCCGGGCTGTCCCAGCTGCCAGTCAGAGTGAACCGCCGCCGCCCGATTTCGTCAAGATTAACGCCCAGACCCTTTAGGATTCCATCGGCCACCAGCGCGGTCACACCAGCCGCAGGACCCCCGGACAATACCCCGATTAGCGGCAATGCACCGCTGACTCTCGGCAGCACATCCACGGTTTGATCATAAATCCGATTGTTAAAATCCGAATGCCCGTGAATCAGAATCTCGGCCGCCGGCCCGGTAAACAGCAAGGTTTGCGACGATAGCTTGCCATCACCAATATTGAAATTGCCATTAATGGTGGCGTACTCCAGACCGGTATTGAGAATATCGCGGAAATCCAGTGTCAGACGTCTGGGCAATGCCTGCAACGCAAATAATCCAAGAATTCTTCCAGCGCCCGGTTCTACCCCGAGAATACGTCCGTCTCGAAAGCTCACAAACAGTTGCCCGCTCAGTGCCAGTAACTCTGGACGATAGGCAGCACCTGGCCACTCCAGAGACAACGCAACTTCACCGGAGCCGTCGGCAAAGGACTCACCACCGCCCAGCGCTCTGACGCTCTTGCCCAGATTATCGACACTGGCGTTCAAGTCCACTGAGGTGCTTTGCGAGCCGCTGGCATTCACCGACCACAGACCGCTGCCGCTTATTCGTATCGCTTCCTGACGCGCCGTCAGTGACGTGATCTGCATCCCGCTGTCAGCAGGCGCCGTGCGCAGTGCCACTCTGGATAAGCGCCAATTATCCCATTTCAATTCCTTTACAATCGCGTCGATTGGCGGAACATCCCGTGGATCAAGTAACCGATCTGTCACGTTGTCAGCTTTGCGCTCAGTGCCCAGCGCCATCAATAAGCGTTTATCAAGATTGTCTATCCGAAACACCAGCGGCTCATCGGAGACGGCACCGAAGACGGTTCTCAGCTCTCCATTGACCCACGCGCTCTCTACTCGATGCACCTGTTCGTCACCATCACGAAAGGCGATATAGACCCCTTTGCCAACATTCTCGGTGCCAACCAGCATGGCGCGCGCCTGCACTTTTGCAAACAGTGGAAACGGCTCACTTCCCCCACGCGGTTTTGATTGCTTGAAACCCGTAGCAAAACGATACCATCCCATGGTGTCTATACGATTTACATCCCCGTGCACTGCTATGCCACGCCATGGCAATACCGTGTTATTAGACTTCCCGAGCGCAATAGCCATACTCTCTAATTTGCGATCATTGCCAACGCGCAAGCGCATCTGAGCAAGCCCTGGAATGTCCAGCCACCAGTCCTTGTCCTTTTCACTGAAATTGCGATACAACTTCGCCGCCATAATGGTATCGCCAACTTTATTCATCGGCACCGGCAGCTTCACGGCGGTGCCGCTGAGATCACTGCTGGCAGTCAGTTCGACGACTGCCTTAGCACCAATATTACGTCGGGTAATATCGAGCTTAACCTGCCAGTCCGAAACACCTTCAAATGAGTCAGTCATCGGAATACCGAAACTGCCAAGCACACTTGAAACACTCATTGGTCCGTTGATAACAACGGAATTAATCAGCTTGCCGGCACGTTGTGTTTGTACTGCATTAACCTTAACCGGTATGCCCAGGTAACGAACCAGAAGATCATCAAGCAGCACACCCTGTCGATTAAACTTAACTTCACCGGTTACCGATTCAAAATCAAGTGCAAATCGCCTGGCATTGATTTGTGCATTTTCAAGCAGTACAGAGCCATCTACCTTTAATTGATCTTTCAGTTCACGCTTTAACGGTACGACTAAATCAAGCGCAAGACGTGATGCACCACTGCCGCTGGCATCGCCAAATAAATTACCGATTTTTTTGGCTAACGGCCCACGCTGAGCAAAATCCAGCATGTCATCCAGCGGACCGATAGCATTAGTTTGCAGCTCTAACAACGGCGCTTTAAAGTCAGCGACAAACAACCGCGCATCACTGAAACGAGCGTCCCTTAATGCACCCTGATAAATTCGTCCTCGCAACGATTTAGCGTTAAAAATCAGATTGCCATCCATCTGCCTTGCTACCGGCCAGTCGGGACGAAATTTAACGGTACTGTCGACAATATCAATCTCACCGAACAAGTCACCTCTGCCCTGTGCCGGTGCATAATTTATTAAATCACCACTGACCGTCACCTGCCCTCGAACCACATCACCACTGACAATAGCCTGGTTCAGCCATTGTCGCAGTTTAGGTTTTAAACCCTTAACAGGCAGATACTGTTTAACCCTGGAAAGATTGGCATATTCAATCGACGTGACGGAGTCCAGCAACTGCTGACCAAACTTGTTAAACCTTAAGTTGAAAGTGCTTTGGGATTTAAGATCATCGTTACTGACGGTAAAATTTTCAGAACCAAACAGCCAGCGATCATCGCTTTGTGCAAAGTGAACAGAGCCTGCCAGGGATACCGATGGCGTCTCGTCACTGAACAACGCAACCCGGCTGAGCGTCGTTTGTGGTGCGATCTCAAGCACACCGGCACCTTCAGCAAAGACCACTGATGCAGTCGCATTTGTTAAGCCGAACTGCGGTGACTCAAAATTAACCTCAGCAATCTGTGCACTACCCGCGTTGACTACCGGCTTATCACCGTGCATCTCACCTGACAGTATCCAGTTGCGAATTCGACCGCTACCCAGTGTGCCGGCATTTATCTGACCATTGGAAACAGACGTGGCAAACTCAAGCAGTGGTTGCAGCTTAACCAGATCCAGATCCGGACCCGCTGCACGATATTGCCGCACACCGTATTCGTTTTTTGACTGACTAAGATCAAGCCCGTCAAACACCACTCGTTTGTCAGGATTACCATCAAACCCGATCGCAAACCGATTAAAGGTCGCCTGCCAGCCAGCCTCATCGCGCTGCCAGTCAAGATCCACCGCGACGCTGTCTGCGATAAGTTGTGCCGGAGCCGATGAATTCTGCACAGATGCAATCAAACCGAAATCTGCGATATCACCAAGTATTCTCAGCTCATTAATTCGCGTGCCACGCCAGCGCCCCCATGCCTGCAGATCGGCAATGCCTTCAAGACTCTGATTACCCGCATGCAGATAGTCAGAGACCTCTGGCAGGTTTACCTGTCGTGCGTCGATATAAAATTGCCCGGTCCATTCCTTGATGTTGTCTGCGGTGCCGGTAAAGTCAAACGAGGCTACACTGGTTTTACCGATAGCACCGGGCAGTGCACTGCTAATGCGAATCTGATGCAGATCATTATCATTAAACGCGCGTATATCGACATTATCAATACGATGCGTGGTGTCGCGGGTACGATCGGTGAGCGTAATGTTGCTATCCAGAATCGCAATGCGTTCGGCATTAAACAGCCAGCTTAATGCGCTTTTGCCTTTACCGGTGCTGATCGGTTCAGACTCAGTCGTGGCATTATTGTTTCGTTGCGGGCTGATCTCGCGACCAAGGATTTCCAGTTCCCCGCGACCTTTATATTCAGCAACCAGTGAAAGTTGCTTCAACTGAACCTTGCGAACTGAAAGATTGCGCTGTAAAAGCATGTCACGCAGGTTCAGTTCGAGTTCAATGGACGGCAAAACCAAATCAGTTTGCTGACCATCGGCCGACAGGATTCGAACGTCTGATAAACTGGCAACGGCATCAAATCGCTCCCAGACCAGATCGATGGTATCGATTTGCACCGGGCTGCCAATGTAGCGACTCACAATTGACGCCAGTCGTTCGCTGTAGTCATTGCTGTTAAAAATAGCAAAGCGAGCAAACGCTGTAAGCAGCGCTATGAGAACAAGCAGCCCTGCCAACAGATACAGGAGCCACTTACCAGTGCGTGTAAGCGCGCGAAGAAACATGGTGGGTTGCGGTGTATTTCCGTCAGGTCAGAATTTCAGGACTCCGCTGGAATCCGGTTAAAACGGTACAGTCTGAAGCGAATGTTTTGTATCAGGAATCGCACCGTATTACCGAGAAGAATACACAGGGAACATGAACCGGCGCTATACAATCACGACATCGTACTGGTCGCGATTGTACATAGACTCGGCCTGCAGCCGGATTGGCACATCGACAAATGATTCCAGTTCGGCAAAATAGTGGGACTGCTCATCGAGAAACATGTCTACCACCTGAGGGCCCGCTACTACGGTCAGTGACTTCACGTCGAATTGTCGCACCTGGCGAATAATCTCTCGGGAGATTTCGTAGCACACTGTCTCGGCAGTGCGTAATAGCCCGCGCCCACTGCAGGTGGGACATTCAGAACACAGAGTTTGCTCCAGGCTTTCGCGCGTTCGCTTGCGAGTCATCTCGACTAGCCCGAGCGACGACACATCGCAAACCTGGGTTTTTGCATGGTCACGGTCGAGCGCTTTCTCCATTGCCCGCATCACCTGACGCTTGTGCTCATCCACCGACATATCGATAAAATCGATGATAATGATTCCACCCAGATTGCGAAGCCGCAGCTGACGGCAAATGGTTTGCGCAGCCTCGAGGTTGGTTTTAAATATGGTTTCTTCAAGGTTACGGTGGCCGACAAACGCACCGGTATTGACATCAACGGTGGTCATAGACTCTGTCTGGTCAAACACCAGATGGCCGCCGGACTTCAGCTGTACTTTTCGCTCCAGCGCTTTTTGGATTTCGTCTTCTACACCATAAAGATCAAAGATCGGGCGCTCTCCCGGATAGTGCTCAATGCGCGGGCGAATCTCCGGTAAATACTTATCTGCAAATTCACAGGCAGCGGTATAAGACTCTCGCGAGTCAATTCGAATACGCTCTACCGACACCCCGACCAGATCACGGAGGGTTCTTTTCACCAGTGGCAAGTCGGCATGCACCAGATCTCCCGGCTTAGCCTTTTGAATATTCTCCTGAATCGAGCGCCAGAGCTTCTTTAAAAACAGGATTTCCTTGGCCAGCGCTTCTTCATTGATCCCCTCTGCAGCGGTTCGGACAATATAACCATCCTGATTACCCTGTTCGTTATCCTCATCTTCCTCCTGCAGTTTCCGCACAATATCACGCAACCGATCGCGCTCGGTTTCCTGTTCAATTTTTGCAGAAACCCCAATCGACGGGTCACCCGGCATAAATACCAGATACCGTGCAGGCGCAGTCAGGTTAGTGGTGAGTCGCGCCCCCTTGGTACCGAGCGGGTTTTTTATCACCTGCACAAGTACGTTCTGATCCTCGCGCAATAGCTCACGGATATGCCTGGGTTGCTTTTCGCCGTTTTCATCGATGCGGGTGTTATCAGCAATATCTGAAGAGTGCAAAAACGCCGCACGCTCCAGACCCACATCAATAAACGCCGCCTCCATGCCCGGTAATACACGCGCAACTCTGCCCATATAGATGTTGCCGACCAGCGTGGTTTTGGAGGTGCGCTCAATACACATTTCGTTGAGCACGCCGTTCTCGAGCGTCGCAACTCTGGTCTCCTGCGGTGTCACATTGATCAGAATTTCTTCTAGCATGGTCGGGATCCTTGGGGCATCAACTCAACTTCTTAAGAAACACTATTTAGAGACACTTTCTAAACTCAGTACAGAGTAACCGCGGGCCATCAGCATCGCAGCTGTTTCGCACACTGGCAATCCGACCACATTACTGTAAGACCCGATAATGCGCTTAACCAGTACCGCTCCAAGCCCCTGAATTGCATAAGCACCCGCCTTGCCTGCCGGCTCTCCGGATCGCCAGTAGTTTTCGATATCTTGCCGGGTCATGGCGACAAGCTCCACTCTTGTTGTTACAACTTGCGCGTCAACATTATTTTCCGTCACAACAGCAATGCCGGTATGTACCCGATGCTCCCTTCCTGCCATAGACGTCAGCATTTCAACAGCGTGCTGCTGGTGGTCCGGTTTTCCCAGAATTTCACCGTCGAGATCAATGGTGGTGTCAGCACCAATCACCAGCGCACCCGGGTTTTGCTGCGCAATTTTCATCGCCTTTTCCGCGGCCAGACGCTGCACATACTGTGTTGCAGACTCACCTGACAACACTTGTTCATCAATATCCGCCGGCAGTATTTCAGGCTCAATGCCAATCTGCCTCAGCAATTCACGACGCCTGGGAGACGAAGAGGCAAGTACAATTCGACAGTTCAAGATGCGTTTTTACTCATTAGCTTCGAAACACAACGAATAGAATACAACCGTGCCACCCTGCCGAACAGCAGCCAGGCAACTTATTAAGCACGATGATACGGATGATTGTGCAGCAAACTGTACGCCCGGTAGATTTGCTCTGCCACGATGACTCTGACTAACGAGTGAGGGAATGTCATTCGGGACAATGACCAGCGCTCTTTACAGGCGGCCAAACACTCCTCTGACAGCCCGTCGGCCCCCCCGACAATCAGCGCAACTCTTCGGTATTGTTCGAACCAGTCACCAAGCTTTTGAGAAATCGCCACTGTATCGAGCATTTTACCGTGTTCGTGCAACGCCACCGCATAGGCGTCCGGCGGGATGGCTGCCAACAGCAGTTCGCCTTCCTGTTGTTTCACTTTGGCACTGTTTTCGGTTTTGCTCTTACGCGGAGAGGGCAGTGCTTTTAACACTATTTCGCAGTCACGCCCCAGACGTCGTGAATACTCATTAAAACCTTCATCCACCCACCCGGGCATTCGCGTGCCAATAGCAAGTAAGTGAATTTCCATTTAGCGACAGGTAATGCCGTGAGATGATTTAACCTCGGGCACTTTGTGGAACATATGCGTGTAGCCTACTGTGCGACCACATCGCCATCGTCGATAGCCGCATCATTGTCGGCCTTTTGCTCGGTAGGTTCCATGGTCCAGAGTTTTTCAAGTGCATAGAAATCACGGGTTTCGCGGGTCATAACATGCACAATCACATCACCCAGATCAACCAGTATCCAGTCGCCCTCGGATTCACCCTCAATCCCGACCGGGCGGACACCGGTTTCTTTGCTCAGGCGTATGACTTCACCTGCAAGTGATTTTACATGGCGCTGCGAAGTGCCTCCGGCAACAATCATCCAGTCGGTCACGGTGGTGCGGTCTGCCACATCAATCACCGTGACCTCGACTGCTTTCATGTCATCGAGCGCAGTTTCGGCAAGAGTTTTTAACTCGGTGGGGGTCATCGCTGTTGTTCAGCCTCGTACAAAATAATTTGATCGCCTAGGCGACATAGAGCCCATGGTCGTAGATATAGTCGCGCACCGCAAGCGGCACCAGAAACCGGATGTCACGCTGTTCGGCTAAATCCCGCCTGATTTGGCTTGATGATATCTGGAGTTGCGTCACCGCGATGATATTTATCCGCCCGCCGTGATGGCCGTCGGGTTTTGTCGCCTGTGAAGAATTTACACCGGTCACATTCGGCTCGGCGCTGCGGGACAATATCGACACACCAGTGTCAGACAGTGGTTCTCCCGGACGCTCCATCACTGCCAGATCAAATCGCTGTAAAAGCTCCTGCCAGCGGTGCCAGGTATCAAATACACTGAACTGATCCATGCCAATAATCAGAGTGAGTCGTGCCTGCGGAAACTCCGCCGACAACGATTCCAGCGTGTCGATTGTATAGGACTTGGCGCTGCTATGTATCTCGCGCGGGTCAACAACTATACCAGGCGTATCACGCACCGCGAGCTCAAGCATGTGAAGACGGTCGCTTGCTTCAACGCGCGCCCGTTGCCGATGCGGCGGGTTACCCGATGGCACAAATCGCAACTCATCAATACCCAGTGTTTGACGCACTTCTAAAGCACTGCGCAAATGCCCCAGGTGCACGGGGTCAAATGAACCACCGTACATCGCAATACTAGTCACTGCGTTGGGAATCGGCGCAAACTGACTCAACGAGTGGTTCCGTTTCCAATCACTACAAACTTTTGCGTGGTCAGCCCTTCGACACCCACCGGCCCGCGTACATGTAATCGATCAGTGCTGATGCCTATTTCAGCACCCAGACCATATTCAAATCCGTCGGCAAAACAGGTGGCGGCATTCACCATCACAGAGCTTGAATCCACTTCACGGGTAAACCTGCGTGAATTGGATAGATTCTCTGTGACGATGGCATCGGTATGGTGAGAACCATAGCGTTCAATATGTTCGATGGCTTCATCGATGCCG
The DNA here is from genome assembly GCA_938008205.1 of uncultured Granulosicoccaceae bacterium. Taxonomy (GTDB): domain Bacteria; phylum Pseudomonadota; class Gammaproteobacteria; order Granulosicoccales; family Granulosicoccaceae. Next base: position 17,131 of record CALLLY010000086.1, on the reverse strand, counting down.
CTGACAATTCGAACGGATAACACAGGTGCCAGATGCTCGGTGACCCAATCTTCTTCGGTGGCTGGAATTGCCTGTGAAACCAGCTTACAAGTCTGCTCACACCCTCTTAGTTCCACCCCTTCGGATACCAGTTTTTCACTCAGCACCGGCAGTACAGAATCCGCCAGCGACTGTGCTACCAGCAGTGTTTCCATCGCGCCACAGATTCCATAGCGATAAGTTTTGGAATTAAAAGCTACGGCAATCGCTTTGTCGTGATCGGCGTGATCATCGATATAAACATGGCAAAGCCCTTCCAGGTGTTTGATCACCGGCACTCTGGCATCGTTACTGATTCTTTCTACCAGACCCTTGCCTCCACGCGGGACCACCACATCGACACAATCGCGCATCTGAATCAGTTCAACAACTGCCTGGCGATCAGTGGTGTCTACCACCTGCACCGCATTAGCTGGCAAACCGGCACTGGCCAGCCCTGCGCCAATGCATGCAGCAATGGCCTGATTGGAATGCAACGCTTCAGACCCTCCACGAAGAATCGCAGCATTGCCAGCCTTTAAACAAATTGCTGCGGCGTCAGCAGTAACGTTTGGCCGCGATTCGTAGATGATGCCAATCACACCAAGCGGCACACGCATTTTTCCAATCTGCAAACCGGATGGCCGGTACTTCATATCGGTAAGTTCACCAATCGGGTCGGGTAGTTCGGCAATTTGCTGAAGCCCGTTGGCCATCGCTTCAATACGTGCGTCGGTAAGTTCCAGTCGATCAAGCAATGCATCGCTTAAATCAGATGCCGCACCGGCTTTCATGTCTTTGCTGTTCTGCGCCACAATATTTTTCGCATTGGCACGAATAGCAGAGGCCATTTCGATAAGCGCTGCCGACTTCTGACTGGCATCAGCGTTGGCCATTTTTCGACTTGCCGCTCTGGCATTGCTGCCAAGCTTTTGCATATAGGCTTTGATATCCAGATTCGTTTCGCTGTTCACTTAACTTACCGTTTTAATCTTTAGTTGCCGCATGTTGAAGCCCGTAAGAGCAACGTCACCGACACCCTACCGCGGCACATCCGCCGCACGCAACAAAGGCCATTTCTTTCCACTGAGTCTTGTCACAAACGCACCAATTTCAACCCACAGATCGCCATCGGCCATGCCCTTGGACAGTCTGTCGAGCGCACTGCTGTCTGAAAGCGCTCGCAACCAGAATATTCGCGAACGCGCCTGCAGTACTTTACCAACCTGCTTCTGTCTGTTTTTCCATATCCCCGAACGCATCATGGCAGATGTGACACTCTCACCTGATTCGATGCGATTTAACACCGCATGAACTTTACGAACCTCACTGGCCAGATGCCAGCAGATCAACACCGGCGCATCACCCGCCGCCTGCAGACTATCCAGCACTTTGACTGCCCTGGCCGGGTCACTCTCGAGTGCCGCATCAACAAGATCGAGAATGCTATAGCGCGAGCTGTCAGTCACACTTGCCAGCACTTCATGCGGTCCGACAGACTGCCCGCTATAGAGAATTGCCAGTTTTTCGATCTCTTGTCTGGCAGCCAGCAGATTACCTTCCACTCGCTCCAGCAATAGCGTTACCGCAGCATCACTGGCTGTCACCTGGTTGGCCGCCAACCGGATCCGGATCCACTGTTCGGTTTTGTCAGGCGGCAGTGGCCAGACCTGCATGGTGACCCCGGCTTTATCAATTGCCTTAAACCACGCGCTATTCTGAAACCTGCCCTCGGGTTTGCCAGCGGTAATCAGCAGCACTGCGTCTGGTGACGGAGACGCACACCAGTTCTTCAGTGCGTTTGCGCCTTCTGTCCCTGGTTTTCCGTTGGGCAAATGCAGATTGATGATTTTCTTATCGCCAAACAGTGACATTGTATTGCCAGACATCTGCAAACCCTGCCAATCAAACGAGCGCGCGTTATCTACCTGATAACGCTCACTGTTGGTAAAACCGGCATCACGGCAAGCCACACGAATCTGATCCGCTGCTTCCATCATCTGCAGCGGCTCGTCGCCGGTGATTAGATAAACCGGTGCAATCTGTTTGGCCAGCGCTTTTGGCAAAGTATCGGGGAAGACGTTCACACCCGTATTTTACCGCGTTTGCAGACGAATTACCGCGCAAACAGGCGATGCAGACTTCAATTTTATTTATAGCTGTGTTCAGGATTTCTAATCCGCCAGTTACCCAGTAAACTCTGCTCACCAATTGCGGATCTGACAAACATTGATTTACTCACTCGTGAAACCCCTGTTGTTCCGGTTACCAGCAGAGAGCTCTCACAATCTGGCTCTGAAGAGTCTGCGCTACACACCCGCCTGGCTGCTGAAATCGCGCGCCTCTGCAACCCTGCCGGATCAGCCGGTCGAGGTGATGGGGCTTAAATTTGCCAATCCGGTCGGGCTGGCCGCAGGCCTTGATAAAAACGCCGACTACTTCAATGCACTTGGACAATTTGGATTCGGTTTTGTTGAAGTCGGCTCGATAACCCCCCGGCCACAGCCCGGCAACCCGAAACCGAGAATGTTCAGACTCACATCCGACAATGCGGTGATCAATCGCATGGGATTCAACAATAAAGGCGTCGATCACCTGGTAGCGCAGGTTCAGAGACGGAGTTACCGCGGAATACTGGGTATCAATATCGGTAAAAATCTCACCACGCCACTGGAGCAGGCGCATGAGGATTACCAGCATTGTATGAATCAGGTCTATCAGCATGCCGATTACATCACGGTGAACATCTCATCACCTAACACCCCTGGCCTGCGCGATCTGCAGCTGGGTGAGTCACTAAGCATTTTATTAAAAACGCTTAAAAGTACTCAGCAAGCCCTTGCCGACAAGCACGGCAAATATGTTCCAGTGGCGGTGAAAATATCACCCGACATGGCATTCGAAGATATTGATGGCTTCTGCGATGCTGCCCGACGACACAATATCGACGGCATTATTGCCGGCAACACAACATCCACAAGAGCGGGTGTGGAGCAGTCCGTCCACGCCAACGAAGCCGGCGGACTGAGCGGGCAGCCCCTCACCGAAAGAGCCAGAAATACCATTGCAAGACTGGCGCAACGGTTGCAGGGAGAAATCCCGATTATCGGATGCGGCGGCATATCCAGTGGCGACGATGCACTGGGGCATCTGCAGGCGGGCGCTGATCTGGTACAGATATATACCGGCCTGGTATTTCAGGGCCCGGCACTGGTAGACGACGCGCGACAGACCTTACTAAAAGAACAAAAAGAGATTTCCCATGGCTGACTACGATGTGTTCAATGGTGATGCAGATGGCATTTGCGCACTGCTTCAACTGCGCCTGGCTGAACCCAGACAATCAGCCTTAGTTACTGGTGTTAAGCGAGATATTAATCTGCTTGCAAAAGTGGATGCTACAGACGGTGACAGACTCACCGTGCTGGATATTTCAATGGATAAGAATAACCAGGCTCTGGTATCGGCACTGGATAACGGCGCTCAGGTTCAATACTTTGATCACCACTTCCCCGGTGAGATTCCACAGCACAAAAACCTTGACGCCACCATCGATACCGATGCCGAAGTCTGTACCGGTCTCCTGGTGAACAAACATTTAAATAATCAGTTCTTACCGTGGGCGGTCACCGCAGCATTTGGCGACAACCTGCACACAGCAGCACGGCAGGCAGCACAGCCGCTGCAACCGAATGATAAACAACTTGCGCAACTGGAAGAGCTTGGTACGTTACTGAACTACAACGGCTATGGCGCAACAATCGATGACTTGTTTTTTGCACCGGATAAGTTATTCGAAACACTGCTGCCGTACCCTGATCCGTTTGATTTTATAAACTCAGACGGCACCTTTGCCACGCTAAAAGAAGGCTATGCAAGCGACATGGCTAATGCCAAAGCAATCGGACCACACTTTGACAGCGCAGACTGTGCAATGTTTGTGTTCCCTCACGCCAGCTGGTCACGCAGAGTTGGCGGCGTGTACGGCAACGAACTGGCCAGAGACTATCCGGATCGTGCGCATGCATTGCTCAGCGAAATCGAAAACAATGCTTATCAGGTCAGTGTACGGGCACCGATCAATCGCAGAGAAGGCGCCGATGAATTGTGCAGACAATTCGCCACCGGTGGGGGTCGAAAAGCAGCTGCTGGCATCAATAACCTGCCACACAGCGAGATCGACAATTTCTTAAGCGCTTTTCAACAACAGTTTGCCAGCTGACAGGGTAACTGTAGCTGCTCACCCTGCGTCGTAACGGTTGCGTGACAACTACGATTTTACATCCGAAGCAGAAGTGGTGATCGCGATATTTTCAGCAATATCTATCAGTATCGTGAGATCTTTTTCGAGCGTGGTGCCGGCATCATGCGGCAGGCGCGGGCTCTTGTAAATCAACACTGTGCCCAGTGACTCCAGTGATACCGGATCAATGGCGTTTAACCGTTCACGAATAAAAATAGTAAACAGTTTTCGCACGGCAGCATGATCCTCGGCCATCACATGTACCTTGTTCACAAAGCCCTCGTCGTCCGGAAACAACACCCCCTGCTCTTCAAAAATGTAAGACGGCGACTCGGTCACTCTGGTTGGCCGGGCACAGAACACCGGGCAACGGGTTTCAAGATGGACAATGGAGATTGTATAACTCAATTGATTATTCTTTCGTATCGCCTTGTTCATCGTAAGCTTGCGACGATTCACCGAATAAGCGGCAAACTGCGACACCCGGTGATTGCGATAGCTACCGCTATATACATTAGGTGTTTGAAATCCTTTCAGCAGTTTTGAGTTCACCAACGGCGCTTCGTCAAATGTCGATTTACCGTGATCTTCGAAATCTTTTTTGCGATAAAACTTTTTAACTAAAAACGGCACCTGAATCGCGTTACCCAATCCATACAGCACCAGTGCTGCGAATAACGCTATCCAGAAGTACTCGGCAAATTGTTCAAACATATTCAGTTCAGACTTGGTTTTTTATTTTTTGTTCGATTAGCTACGCGAGCAGTGTTTTCACATGCATGGCAGCACTGGCGCCCAACGCATCGAGGTTATAACCACCCTCAAGCATCGACACAATCCGGCCTGCGCTATGGCGACCCGCTACCGACAGTAGCTCTCGGGTGATCCACGCAAAGTCCTCCTCGTTCCAGTTCAAACCACCCAGCGGATCCTCTTTATGTGCGTCAAATCCGGCACTGATAAAAATGATATCCGGTGCAAACGCTTCCAGCGCCGGCAGGCAATCGGTTTTCATTCGTTCTCTGAATACCGCGCCGTCAGTGCCACCTTCGAGAGGGATATTGATTTTCCGGCCCGGGACATTGGTACCGAACTTACCGGGATAAAAGGGGTGTTGAAATGACGAGCAGAAGAATATGCTTTCATGATCACCGATTAAGTCTTCAGTGCCGTTACCGTGGTGAACATCAAAATCAATGATCGCAACGCGATTAATATCCGGTTGTTGCAACGCGTGCAGTGCCGCAATGGCAATACTACCGAAGAAACAAAAACCCATTGCCTCAGACTTTTCTGCATGATGCCCGGGCGGGCGAACACAACAAAAAGCGTTGTCGAAATCATCGCCAATGACCAGATCGACGGCTTGAATGCCGGCCCCGGCAGCCAGCAGAGCCGCTCGCAGCGAATGCTCGTTAAGCGCGGTGTCGGCGTCCAGTTGCACCATACCCTGGCCTGCAGCGGGTGCCTTGGAAAATACATGGTCCACGTAGTCTGCCGGGTGAGCGAGCAGCACCTGTTCGCGCGTCGCCTCGACCGCTTCGAACCGCTGTAACATCTGAAAAAGCCCCTGTGCTACCAACTCTTCCAGCACCGCACCAATACGCGCAGGTTGCTCCGGATGTCCTGGCGTCATCTGGTGTTTTACACAGTCTTCGTGGGTGATAAATGCGGTTCGGGCCATGATCTGATTCAGTCACAAGTGGGTCAAACTACCAGTGTACCGCAGCAACCTGCATCAGGTGTCGATGTGAGTCAGCATCGAACGGATGGCTCCGTTACAATACCGTCCCCCGAACATTCTCCAGGCACCCGCAGATGTGGTTTAAAGCAGCAAGTTTATTCCAGTTCGTCGAAGAATTTACGATGCAACCGGAAGAGCTCGAAGACGCGCTCGCTACCAAAGCCTACGAACCAGTCAATCGCAGACAGTTGCTCAGCTACGGCTGGGTACCTCCCATGGGTAGTGACAGTGAGCAACTGGTTCATTCTGCCAGTGGGTTTATGCTGTTAAAGGTTCGCCGTGAAGAGCGGATTCTTCCCGCCAGCGTTATCGCCGATCATATGGCTGAACGAATCCAGAAGCTCGAGCAAACCCTCGAACGCAAAATCCGTGGTAAAGAGAAACTCGACATCCGCGACAACGTGGTCATGGAACTCACACCGCAGGCCTTCACGAAATCAACGTACGAACAAATACTTATTATGCCCAGGCAGGGCCTGCTGGTCATAGACAACGCCAGCGCGAAAAAGATTGATCAGTGCACCGCCTTGCTGCGTGACTCTTTAGGCTCACTGGCAATAGCACCGGTACAGACAGAAATCGGTCAGGCAGGGCTTTACACGCGCTGGTTAAAAGGGACCCGCAAGCTCCCGAAAGACCTGTTAATGGGCGACGAATGCGTACTGCAGGACGAGGACGATGTTGCAGGCACCGTGCGTTGCATTAAACAGGATCTCACCAGCGATGAAATTCGCGCGCTCTCTACCACCGGCAAGCATGTTCAGAAAATCGGCTTAACGCTAAACGAAACCATCAACTTTGTTCTCGATGATGAGTTTGTATTCAGTAAGATCAAATTTGTTGACACCTCACCGGAAGACGGTGCCGACGTTGCTGATCTTGATAGTCGTGCTATTTTCGACAGCAACTTCTCACTCATGGCACTCGAGTTCTCCACCATGTTTCCGCGGCTGATCGAAATTTTCGGTGGCTACAAACAATCCACCGATCCATGAGCCACAAAAAACAACTGCTTATCGTTGCCAATACACCATCAGACAACACGGCAGCACTGGCACAAGCCGCTCTTCAGGGCGCACAGCACCCGGACATCGACTCGGTGGAAGCACGTCTGCTGACCCCTTTCGACACTGATGCTAACGATGTAATGAGCGCTGACGGTATTGTGCTGGGCACAACTGAGAACTTTGGCTACATGAGCGGGGCCTTGAAAGATTTTTTTGACCGCGTGTACTACCCGGTACTGGAACACAAGCAAGGCATGCCCTATCTGCTGTACGTGCGCGCAGGCCTTGATGGAACAGGCACGATTTCAGCGGTTGAACGCATCGTGACCGGATTGCGCTGGAAAGCACTGCGCGAGCCGCTTTTATGTCACGGTGCTTATCAGGATGAGTTTACTGCACAAACTGAAGAGCTGGGACTTCTGATGGCTGCCAGCCTTGATGCAGGCATTGCCTGATTACAGGTACAACTGCCCCTGTAGAAAGCGATAAATTGTGGTGTAAACTGCGGGCTCGCTGAACCCGATCACCGAACTTATGCAATTCAAACACACCAAAATACACACCATCGCTGTTGCAGCGACTATTTTGTCAGTTGGCTGTGCCACCAGCGTCGAAGAGCCTGCGGTCGTCGACACCGCGCCCCCTTCAAACAGACTAGAGATACCGCAACTCCCCGCTACTCCACCGGTACCATCGCAAGCATCAACTCAAACAGATAGCGCCAGTGATCGCTTACCGTTGCCACCTGCACCATCGGCAGATCAGGCAAACACCAACACCACCTTGGCTAACGCACCGACTCAAGTACCACAAACACCTGAACCGCCAGTGGTTCGAAAAACCGGCACACCGGCAGCGGTGGTAAAGCCTCACCATCAAACCGATGACATGGGCATTGTCACCTGGCGCGCAGAACGAGGACACATTCCATCGCAGCTTCAGCTGGGTCAGGCCTATGCCAGTGGCAAAGGGGTACCGCAGGACTTTGCAGTGGCGCGACTATGGTTGGAGCTAGCTTCCATACAAGGGGAACAAACTGCTCAGTACGAACTGGGCAATATGTACTACACCGGCATTGGCGCGACACAAAACTACCAAAGTGCCCGGCAATGGTGGCTGGATGCGGCCGAAAACGGTAATGCTGCGGCACAACAGAAGCTTGGTTATATGTACAGTGAAGGCATCGGTGTGGAACGGGACTTTGATCAGGCCATAGACTGGTACACCAAGGCGGCAAACCGCGGCAACGCCGAAGCACAAACACTGCTTGGATCGTTGTACCATGAAGGCAATCGCATTAAAACCAACTACGCCGAGGCGGTAAAGTGGTACACACTTGCCGCAGAACAAGGCCATCCACATGCTCAGTATACGCTTGGCATACTTCACCACGATGGCCTTGGCACCGAGCAGGACTACGTTAAGTGCACAGCCTGGGTAGATGTCGCCATGGCAAACGGTTACCCGGACGACCTTGACGCCAGCACGCTTTGCAGAAGCAAGCTCGACGAACAAGCAGCCGCCGCTGCTAATTCATTGGCAACGCTGTGGAAAGCACGCTATCTCCCTGAAGATAAACCGCTATAGATTGTTAAGCATTCGGCTGTACACACCCGGGGCACTCCCCGGGATCGCGATGGCACCGCAACACTTGCGGTAAAAATCTTCGGAACTTACCCAGCCAATCACCGCATAGGCATATCCATCTGCCTTCATCGCCTCGAAACACAAGTTTAATAACACCGTCGCAACACCCTGTTGACGATAGCTGGCTGCCACACCCAAAGGCCCGACCATGCCTTTGGCAGTCGCGTCATAGCAGGCAAACCCGATGGGCTGTTGTTCACTCACCGCCACGAAGCAGCTGCCCGGTTGTCTGCCAAGTGCAACACTGCATTCATCTGCCCAGCCTTCATTGTCTGTACTAAAGTGTTGCTTTACGAACCCGATAATCGATTGTTTATCCAAAGCCAGAGCCCGTTTACAGGTAACTCCGTTTGCAGCAAGCGCAATGCGATTGTCTGTTTCGCGTTCAGCATAGAGGTTGACCAGCATATCCGACATTTCAACTCACCTCCGCGACCAATCAGTGATGACAAACCGCTTCAATGTTGTGCCCGTCAGGGTCCAGAACAAAGGCAGCGTAATAATTTGCGTGGTAACGCACTCTGACCCCCGGTGCGCCGTTGCATTTACCACCGGATGATATTGCCGCATTATAAAAAAGATCCACCGCGTCGCGGGTAGCAGCGGTAAAGGCGATGTGCATTGGTTGCAGCGGTGCATCTTCAACACCAAACCAGAATACACCCTGCTGATCTTTACCAAACCCGATCCAGCCATTGTCTTCACCGACCACACTCATATCGAGAGGCGCCAGTGCCTGCAGATAAAATTGCTGACTGACTGCAATATCACTAATAGAAATGCTGATGTGATCAATCATTCAAGTAAACCGTTCTTACTTTAAACCAGATTAGACCTGCAATTAAATAATCGCCTTGCGAACCATTGCAGAGATCCATTCACTAACAATAACAGCGATAAATATCACCAATAGAATCAACGCGACCTGCGGCCACGCCAGAATATTTAACGAGCTTTGCAACTGTAGCCCGATTCCCCCGGCACCGACCAGACCAAGCACAGTAGATTCGCGAATATTGATATCCCACCTGAATACCGTGATACCGGCTAGTGCCGGCATAATCTGTGGCAATATCCCGTAGCTTATGACTTGTGACTGTCGCGCGCCAGTGGCTGAAATCGCCTCTACCTGTGTGGTATTGATCTCTTCTATCGCTTCGTAAAGTAACTTTGCACAAAAGCCGATTGATCTCAACGCAATGGCGATGGTCCCGGCCAGTATCCCCGGACCAATGATGGCCACCAGTAACAATGCCCAGATCAGGGAATTGATAGAGCGCGACGAAACAATCAAAAACAACGCTATCGGACGCACAAAGGTCACGCTGGGGGTGGTGTTTTTCGCCGCAAGAAACGCAACGGGTATAGCAAATATCAGCGACAGTGCAGTACCAATTGTCGCCACGTTAAGGGTGTCCCACAGAGGCTCCCAGAGTTTTTCTATGTAACTCCAGCGCGGTGGCGTGGCACGGCTGAAAATGTCACCGGCAATTCGAGGCGCATCATAAACAAAAAACCACTCGGTTCTATTGGATATGTACATCCAGCAGGCAACAAATATCGCCACCAGCAGCAGCCAGCCAAACCAGATCAGCAGTTGCCGTGTGGTAGTTCGTCTTTGCCAAACGTGTTTGCCCGCCACTACTGTACCCAGCCTCTGATCAGGCTGGAGCTGTACTCCAGTACCATCACAATCACAATGATAGAAATAATAATCGCCGCTGCGGTATCGAATTCGTAGCGATCAAAGGCGGTGTTAAGTGTCGCACCTATACCCCCGGCACCTACCAGCCCCAGCACCGCTGATTCTCTAAAATTTATGTCAAGGCGGTACATGGATAAACCGATCAGCCTCGGCATAACCTGCGGTTGCACCGCATAGTTAATCCACTGCAACCAACTGGCGCCGGTAGCTTTAACTGCTTCCGCCTGCGCTTTGTCCATCGACTCAATATCTTCTGCAAGGAGTTTGGATAAAAACCCGATGGTGGCAAATGACAAAGTAATAAACCCTGCCAGCGGACCGAAGCCGAATATCGCAACCATTAAAATAGCGACAATAATTTCGTGAAGAGCACGCGATAACGCAATAATCGCACGACAGAAAAGATACACCGGTAACGGTGCAAGGTTGCTGGCTGCACCTAGTGCGATAGGTATAGAGATGATGATACCGACGACAGTGGATGTCACTGTCATAATGATGCTTTCGGTCATACCTTCGATAAAGTCGGATCTTCTCGATACAAAATCCGGATTGGCAAATGCTTTGATAAATGCCCAGCCTCTATCGAGTCCTTCAGCCACGCGAGCCCAGTTGACATCGTACGAGCCAACAGAAAAGTAAAGGTAGACAAGTGTAAGCAACAACAACCCATAGCGCAGCCAGGCGCGCTCTATGGTCGGTGGTTTACGCCAATGACGAACAACCTGTGCGTCACTCACCAGACAACTCCAGACTATGTTTGTCTGTCTGAGTGTCATCTATCGTTGTTGCTTCCCAGTCTTCCTCACCATAGATTTGAGTTAATACTGCCGAGTCCAGGCTGTCAGGCGGGCCGTCAAACACAATCTTACCGTCCTGCAGTCCGACAATTCTCTGCACAAATAACTGCGCAAGGGCAACGTCATGGATATTCACAATGGCTGACAAATTTCGTTCTTCACACAGTTCACAGATCAGACGCATTATTTGCCGTGAAGTTTTTGGATCAAGCGAGGCAGTTGGCTCATCTACCAGCAGCAGTTCAGGGTTTTGTATTAACGCCCGTGCAATCCCGACGCGCTGACGCTGCCCACCGGATAGTTCATCGGCACGCTTGTTGACCATGTGATCCAGACCAACACGTTCCAGTAATCTGAATGCTTCATTGATATCGTCCTGCGGGAATTTGCGAAACCAACTGGCCCAGAATCCGACATACCCAAGTCTTCCGGATAGCACGTTTTCCATGACCGTCAATCGCTCTACCAGGGCGTACTCCTGAAAAATCATGCCGATACGGCGGCGTGCCTTGCGTAACTTTCGACTGCCAAGTCGCTGCAACTGTGCCCCGTTCAGATCTATCGTGCCAGTCGTTGGTTCCACTAATCGGTTTACACAACGAATCAACGTGCTCTTACCCGCACCACTGGGACCGATCAGTCCAAGCACTTGTCCGTCTGGCACTTCCAGTGACACGCCCTTAAGTGCATCGTCACCGGTTTTATATCTTTTGGATAAATTGGTAATTCGTAGCAACGCAGGCTCCGACCGTCAGGTGACTACTTGAGACATCAGAGGCCTCATTCGCCATAGCACCGCCACGCGACAACTGCTCCTGGCAGCTATCACGCCCCGGTAATTTTTTATTTTTGTAAGAGTGCGTTGTTACAAGTAGCAATCTGAGCGCGGCTCAGATCACTACTTGCACGCAACGTACATAGCTGAGTTGCAACCTGATGCAACTAACTACAGCTGTAGGAAACTTCGTTAGCTTTATCGATAGTTCGAATCACTTCCCAGTGTGACTGATAGGTGATAGGTAGAAACTTACCCTCCTTGGATTTTTCAAACTCTTTTTTCAGTGAGGTCGGGGTGCCGTCTTCCTTTACCCACTTAAAGGTGAAAAAAGACTCCTCAATTTTCTTTTGTAAATCCGGATGAAGGTTGTGTGCAACACCAAACCCGGTTGTTGGAAAGGTTTGCGACTTATAAATAGTAGTTACCTGTTCGGGTTTGATCACGTCGCGGGCGATCATTCTGGCTTTCACCGAATTAGCAATAGAAGCTGCCGGGTAGTCCTTATTGGCAACACCCAGAATTGAGTTGTCATGCTTACCGGAGAACTCAGGGTTAAAATCGGTTTCAGCAACCATACCGAACTCTGCTTTCAAAATGGCAGACGGTGCCTTGAATCCGGAGTTTGAAGTTGGTGAAGTGAATGCCAGAGTCTTGCCTTTGATATCCTCTACTTTTTCAATGCCGCTACCCGGGTAGGTGATAATTTCCATTTCATAGCCAAAGGAATCATCTTCGCGACCCATAATCACAAAAGAACGGAAACCCGCGCAGTTCACTGCCAACGGATTGGAGCCGGTATTAAATCCTGCGACATGTAATCGACCTGAACGCATGGCTTCAATTTGGGCGGCATTGGATTGAACCGGAAAGAACTGCACCTTCTTGCCTGTTACAGATTCCATATGCGTCAGGAAATCAGACCATGCAGCTTTGTACACCGCCGGATCTTCAACTGGCGTGTAGGCAAACACCAGGGTTTTGGGATCGACCCACTCGGCAGGATCTGTCGGTAAATCTGCTACCAGATCACCATCGACATCGCAGTATTTTTTATCAAGGTCACCACGCGGACAATCTTGTGCGGCAGCAGTGCCGGATACAAAAGACAACAATCCGACTCCGACAAGCGCAGGCACTGTTACGCGCGCTACGCCAGACATAAGGTTTGAAACTGTGTGTAGTATATTCAACTGTTTTCCTCCAACTGGACAGTATATTGACGCTTTAGCCTCGCTCCTAGCATACACAATTGAAGATCGAATTTCCCGTTAGTTTCGAAGGCCGTTTTTCTCGCTCGGCCGGCCTGGCTATAACCCCTGATAGAACTGATTTGATGTTTCCAGACATAGAGTTTTAGCTTGTGAGCATCATTCGCAAGCGTGCACGCTTTAATGCTTGCCGCGTAGGTACCGCGCAATTCTCGGCAGTAGCACTCCACCCTCGTCAAGTGAGAATTTGCGCCCGATTTCGCACTTGTTTAATGCTCTATTCACGGCTGTATATAAAGTTATTTCCCGGCAAGCCGAATACCTCTACTCGTTCGATTAGTTGTTTCTCACAGCAAAAACAAAGGCGCGAACATGGAGATCAGGCTTGTAAACTCTTCTGGCCGGCTTGTCAGAAAATTTACACTTACCTTACTGACCACAGCGCTGGTTGCCTGTGGCGGCGGCGGGTCAGATACGCCCGCACCCGGTGCCGCGAATCCGGGCACTACGGACTCCGGTTCGATCAACCCGGTCGTTTACAGCGACTCCAGCCTGGCTCCGAAAGAGACTATCTCCGAATCCGATATCCTCCACTTTCTGTCGAGGACTCATTTCGGCATCGAGCCCGGAAAACCGGCTGACGTACAAACCAAAGGCCTGTCGGTATATATCGATGAAATGATGTCCTTCGCCCCCACCAACAGCCAGAGTTTCGAAACGGAGGCACACGAGCTGCTGATCAATGACGATGATCCCGCCGGGCTCGAGGGAAAGTTTCCAAGCGTTTCGGATGTCATCGACTGGAACCTGCATCTGTTAATGAACAACCCGAATGCTTTTCAGGAAGTGATGGGCATGTTCTGGCAAGACCACTTCGGTATAGATTTCGAAAGATTCCGCGGTGAGGAAGATCACTTGATGATCGACTTCGTTAATATGCTGCGGGAACGAGGCACCGGTAACTTTCGCGACCTTCTGCTTGATGTGTCACGCCACGGCGCGATGCTCATATTTCTCGACGGAGCAGACAATAGCAAATTTGCGCCCAATGAAAACTACGCCCGAGAATTCTGGGAGTTATTCACCCTGGGGGTAGACAACGGCTACAACGAAACCGATGTTATAGAAGCTTCTCGAGCGTTTACCGGCTGGCGCAGAGAGTACAACGCCAACACCGGACTGACGCAAGTGGTGTTCGATCCGGAGAGCAAAGCGGTTGGCAGCAAACAGCCATTGGGCAATAGCGTGAGTCACGACTTAAGCAATGACGACTACGGCGTGATGGTGGATCTGACAATGCAGCATACAGACGCTACCGGTGCCGACCTGGTTTCCAGCTACCTAAGCAGAAAACTACTTAGGTACTTTCATAGTGAAAACCCTTCGGACACACTGATAAACGCTTTTTCAGCAGTTTTACGTCAAAACAACCTGAACATTGGTCCATCACTGAAAACCCTGTTTTTATCTGAATCGTTTTATTCAGAGTCTGCAAAAGAAGGTCTGGTTCGTGACTTTTATGAACAGGTTGTCGGACTGGTCAGGACTACCGGTTTAACTGAGAGTAACTGGCAATACCGGCGCTACCTGAGCGACATGGAGAGCGTGCCTTCACGACCACCCAGTGTTGAAGGGTGGCCTGAGGGTGACGACAAAATCAGCAGTCATGCCACTGGTGTGGCAATGCCGAATTTCGTTAATGAACTGATTACCAATCGCAATAACCAGCTCGAAGCAGGCTACGACATTGGTGCCGCACTTCAGCCCGCCGACGCAACCGGTGCCGAAGAAGTGATAGATCACGTGGCGATGCTGCTGGGAGTCACCCTGAATGACACCGAACGTCAGGACCTGATCAACTTCATGAATACAGAAGTCAGTAATGACGGTACTGAAACACCGGTTAACTACACGCCACAAAACACCTCACACCAGAGCCGAAAGCTACGCAATCTGCTATGGATTCTATGTCAGCACCCAAGCTTTCATATCAAATAACCGGAGCTCTGTAATGACTACTCGTTTTTCTTTATCACGAAGAAATCTGTTGCAACTGGGTGCTGCGAGCGCCGGTCTGGCAGCACTTGGACCACTGGCAAATGTTGCTCAAGCCATAGACAGTAGAAAGTTTCTGGTACTGGTTAACCTTGACGGTGGCAATGATTCACTCAATACCGCGGTGCCGCTAAACATTGGTGCTTATCACGATAGAAGACCTTCATTGTCCATCGAAACGCCACTGGAACTTACCACAGGGCCTGCGGCGACCTCGGAATACGGTTTACACCCCAATTTAACGGGTTTGCAAAGTCTGCACGCTGACGGACAACTCGCGATGGTGCAGAAAGTCGGTTACCCCGATGCCAACCGCAGCCACTTTACCAGCAAAGATGTCTTTCACACCGGTGATACCAGTGCACTCGATGCCAACAACAAAACCGGCTGGGTTGCCCGTTATGCAGGTCTTTACAACCCTCACAGTCTCGGGTGCATCTCCATTGGCTACAACGCCAAGGCATTACAGGGTCCGGACGTTAACCTGCTGCAAATGAACAAGCTTTCCGGATTCGCCTATAACAACGATGGGCGCTTTGCGGGCGAAAGCGCTAAGCGACTGCAGGTCGCCAAAGCCCTGCTGGAAAGACACACCGGTAGTGGCAATGTACTGGCCGTTAAAAACGCCATTCAGGCAGGACATCAGAATATTGAAAAAATTCAGCAGATTGTCGACAGCTACGTACCGAATGTCGAGTATTCCGGTAGCCGTTTCGGACAATCCCTGCAGGGTATATCGCAACTGGTTCAGGGTGGCGGCCTGGGCACTGATATCTACTACACCGGCATAGGTGGCTTTGACACTCACAGCGGCCAGGGCGTGACCGGCGGGCGGCATCCTAACCTGATGTCAGACCTCAATAGCGGTATCGAAACCTTTGCCAACGACATGAAAGCAATCGGCAAATGGCAGGACTGTGTCATGGTGGTATTTTCCGAGTTTGGCCGCCGCAATTTTGAAAACGGATCAGGCGGTACCGACCACGGCGCCGGCCAGACAATGCTGCTCACAGGCGGCGCGGTTCAGGGTGGCACCTATGGAAGCGACCTGGTTTCATCCGATATCAGGGATCAAAGCAGCCTGCCGATGGAAGTAGACTTCCGACAGGTTTTTAGCGAAGTCATCGCCAATCACCTGGGCCACGATGCATCGCCTGTATTCCCTGATACAAACCAGATCACCGCGAACGCACTTGGCATTGTTTAACTAAAGTCACTCGGGTGCATAACCGTCTATGGGACTATTCAGCCGTTCGTTGCTGTTATGCCCGCTTTTAGCGCTGACATTATCAGTGGGCTGTGAGGAAAATCCCTCACAGCCTGCACAGAACAAAGCGATCACCAACCATGTTGCGTTGCGACAATCGCAGCCCATAGAAAAGTTGGCAGTGCTTGCAGACACAGCACAAACACTGGCAGATAGTCATGCAACGCTACTCTCCATCAGCCCATCACTGCCTGCCGGGCTGGAGTTCGATCCGGTTAGCGGCCGCATAACCGGCACACCAGTAGCGCAAGCCACAGCCACGACCTACACGATCACATCAGTCGATAGTCGTGGATCATCTGATTATCATGTATCTATTGCGATTGATGGCAAACTGCCTGGTTCTATCACAAGCCTTGCAGCCGGGTTTAACGCAGAGGTTGTACTGCAGAACGCGCAAGTGCCGGTGCGCATGGCACTGGCCGCCGACGGCAGGTTGTTCTACGCAGAACTGCAAACCGGAAACATACGAATTATTGATCCGATAAACGGATTATTGCCACAGCCATTTGCCACAGTACCGGTAGTCACCGGTGTTGAGAAAGGATTGTTGGGCCTGGTGCTCGATCCGAATTTCAGTATCAATGGATACGTGTATGTGCACGCCACGGTTGGCGGACACCAACAACAGCCTGATCACGCCGAAATAATCCGCTATA
>CALLLY010000085.1 GCA_938008205.1 uncultured Granulosicoccaceae bacterium | reverse complement strand
GCCGCTATCGTATTTAAGAAAGGCAGTACAACACTGACAGACGAAGCGAAACTGGTTTTAAATGAAGTCGCCGAAGTCATCATGAGCTACTCCGGACAGGTCGTTGAAGTTGCCGGACACACCGACAGCTCTGGCGATGCACTGGCCAACCTTGAACTGAGTCGAAGACGTGCTATTGCAGTGCAGGAATACCTCGTCGACCGACAAGTACCCGAGAGCCGTGTCAGCCCAATCGGCTACGGCGAAACCGACCCTATTGCAGACAACTTGACTCCTGAAGGCCAGGCTGCAAACCGAAGAATAGAATTTAAACTCTAGTTGGAGCCATCTAAATGTCCTCTCTTTCCTCAATGAGCCCGTCTCTGATGTATCTTGTATCCAAGATGCTGATTTGCCTTGTGCTCGCTGGACTTGCTGGCCTGATAATCGGTTGGGCACTAGCAAAAATCGGCGGCCAGCGTCGATCGAACGCCATTGAAAACGAATGGCGTCATACCCTTGAAGACACCGAGGAAGATCACGCTCGCGTGGTCAGCAGATTTAAAAAGTCCAATCAGGCTCTTGATGACGAAAACAATAACCTGCGGACCAAGATTGCTGCACTAAATAGTAAAATCGATGCGAATCGCGAAGAAGTTGAACGTGCCAAACTGCAACAAAATCAACTGAACACAAAGCTTGAATCAGGACAATCTGAGATAGACGGTATGCAGCAGAAGCTCAATGAGGAGCGTGCGAAGAATCATAAGCTGCAAAACCTAACCAAGGCACTCAAATCATCTTCAGATCAAAAAGATCGCCTTAACCAACAGCTCAATCAGGAGCTCGACAACAGCAAGTCTCAGTTGCAGTCTCTACAGTCGGTCGAGAATGACGATGGTTACGTAGCGTTGCAAAGAGAGGTTGCCGAGCTGCGCACCGCCAACAAGGAAAACGCTGATCTGCGCGAACGCGTTGCCACAGAAAGCCGTGAACGCGAAGATGCCGTTTCCGAGCTCTACAGACTGAGACAACAGTACGAGACTATTGAACGCGAGAGAGAAGACTTTCGTCAGTGGTCTTTGAAACTGGAGCAGGAACAGGCAGGCTTTGACGAGAGAGTACAGCAAGCTGTTGATCAGGCTTTGCGAAGTGAAGGTGTGCAGGCGACAGATCTCGAGCTCGAAGTTGCCCGCCTGCGACCTATGGTCAGTTCACTGAATCGCGAAGTTGAGCAACTGCAGCAGGAAAACCGGCATCTGCAGGAAAACCGGACAGACAACCAGTCCGGGGGTAGCACTAAAGCCGCGGCACAGATGCATGAATTAAAGTCGGCCTACGACCAGGTGAGTTTCGACAGAGACCAGCTTCGAACACAGCTGGCAGATCAGGAGCGGCAAACTGCTTCATTAAACGCAAGGCTGTCGACACCCTCTGCCGCCAATGACGTCGCCGATCTGCGTCGCCAGGTAGCACAGCTATCTGCCGAAAAAGGATTGATGGCAGCAACCATCGAAGAGTTACAACAACGCCGGTAAAAACACCGGCGCGAAAAGAATAGCTTTCAAAGAAACAAGTTTAAAGCTGAATAAAGGCTGGATACTTTCTAGCCTTTAGTTTCCTGTGCAATAAGATCGTTTAATACTTTAATCAGATTAGGGTAAGAACCCGCCACTGAGCCGCTGGTTCTATACTTACCGTTTATCACCACGGTAGGTACCGCTGAAATACCGACTTCCTGTGCTTTTTGTAAAGACTGCCTGATCTTCGCGTCAACCGCGAATGACTTCATGGTCTTGGCAAATTTATCGCCATCAAGTCCAACAGAGGCCGCGAGCTTAGCGATGTCTTTAGGTTTTCGCATCGCCTTTTTGTCTTTGTGAATCGCATTGAACATAGGCTCGTGGAACTGATCCAGTACACCGAGAATTTCCGCCGCATAAAACGCCTGAGAGTGAACTTTCCAGGCCGGGTTTAATGGCGCCGCAACACTCTTGAATTCTACGTTATCCGGTTTAGTCTCAAGCCATGCTTTGATATGTGGCTCAAACTGAAAACAATGTGGACATCCATACCAGAAGAATTCCAGCACTTCGACCTTGTCAGGATTGTCGGTCTTAACCGGATTCGCGATATTTTCATAACCCTGCTGTGCATTCGCCACGGTTGCCGCCATTACCAGCAACACAATTGAAGCAAAGCGCTTAATCAGAAAAGTTGGATGCAAAATCATAGTTTCTTCCAGTTGAGTTTTTTAAAGACGAATAAATAACGCAGTCTTTCGCACACGGGCTGAACCGTTGCTTTCCAGGGGGCTGTGACGAGCTGCGCTAAGTCATAGCGCAGCTGGCTTAGATTAGTAAAGCCCTTGAATGTAGTTTGCCAACGCAGCGATTTCAGCATCAGACAAACGTGCTGCAACCATGCGCATCATCTTGTTTGCATCGTTGGCGCGCTCACCTGATCTGAATTGTTTAAGTGCTGACGCAGTATAATCTGCATGCTGTCCGCTGAGACGGGGGAACTTCGCCGCATCATTTCCAGCACCGGCGGGACCGTGGCAACTGGCACAAGCGGGTACCCCGATGGCAGCGATGCCGCCGCGGTAAATATCACGGCCAAGCTTCAGGTTTTCATCAGCTGAAACACCTTGTGCCGGTGCCTGCTCGGCGTAGTATGCAGCGAGATCTGACATCGCATTTTCATCGAGCGTGGCAACCATACCAGCCATGATCGCGTTCTGGCGTGCGCCTGATTTAAATTCCTTGAGCTGTTTGAGCAGATAGGGTGAACCCTGTCCTGCAAGGTTGGGGTTAGCCGGTATGGCAGAAACTCCATCTACACCGTGACAACCTGCACAAATGGCGGATGCTGCCTTACCAGCTGCCGGATCTCCGTGGGCAATAGTCTTTTGGGTAGCTGTTGGCACAGCGGATTCGGTTTTTGCTTCACTGGCCAATCCCGTTTTGACGTAACATACCGACGTCAGGACTGCACAAAGAGACACATAGAACAATGATTTACGCATCATCACACCTGAAATTATCCTGTGGGGGGTTCGCTTCGACAGACACCGAAGCATACGAGGGAGAACCTCACAATTGTATCAAAATCTTGAACCCGTTTTCGAGTCTGTTGGGCCGTGTGCGTTAACGGCACCACTGACCAATGATCAATCCCGTTTATTTCAACACGACTTTCACGAAGAGTGCGCACACACTCGAGCAGCTGCCGCCTGACAGCGTTGCCGAGGTTGCATTCGCCGGACGCTCAAACTCCGGCAAATCCAGTGCCATCAACGTCATTACCCGAAATAAAAAGCTGGCACGCACCAGTAAAACACCCGGCCGTACGCAGTTGATCAATCACTTTGTAGTGACACCCGGTCGCTATCTGGTCGACCTGCCCGGCTACGGTTATGCAAAAGTCTCCAAGTCTCAGCTGGCACACTGGCGCAAAACACTGGGGGGATATCTGCTGTCTCGCGAGCCATTGAGTTGCCTGGTTATCGTGATGGATATTCGCCACCCGTTGTCAGATCACGACTGGCGTCTGATCGAATGGACCATGGAAGCCAACGTTAACCTGCATTGCCTGCTCACCAAGAGCGACAAACTCAGCAAGGGTGCAGCACAGCGTGTACTGCTGAACACCGGTTCAACGCTTGAACGCGAGGGCATCCCTTGTACATTGCAGACTTTCTCGGCGCTCAAAAAAACCGGCATTGACGATGCCCATGAACTGCTCGATATGTATTTGAAGTCAGACGATGTTGAGTCTGACCTGGTAGCTGGCGAGTGAGTGGCTTAGTTTGTTTTGTAAGTGCTATCAAGCTAATACGGTACGAGCTATGACAGCAAAACCCTTCCAGCACTGAAAAACAAGCCCACTACGACACCCTCAAACGGAAGGGTGTCAATCGTGCCTTTTGCAATAGCCTACTTATTCTCAGTGTCACGCACTTGCAGGTGGCAGCAGCAGGTATTTGAACGCGCGGTAGACCACGTAGAGAAACAGTAGCGGGAACAGAATGGTCTGCAATAAAAACACAACGATCAGGTTTACTGCGTGCTCACTGACGTCTTCTGCCGAGCGTTTATAGTCCTGCAACATGCCATCGAAATCGAATTTACTGGTCATCGATTGGTAGATGTTTCTCGCCTTCTGACGTAGCGAGGCGGATTCCTCCGGCGGATTCGACTGTCGGGTACTGATCTCACGAATCCGCTCACTGGCCACTTCGAGTTGCTGCGAGGAGGTTTCGAACCGGGGTTCCAGAAACTGCCGATACACCCAGTCGTTGGCAATCGAACCAAGAGGAATCAGAAAGCGCAATAACAACATAACCAGCAGCACGCGGCTGGCAAACTTGGCCACCGATGACGCAGCGCCTGATTGCATACGGGTGAGCAACCAGAATACGGCAGCGCCAGCCAGCATGAAACTGATGCCAATCCAGCTGCTGACTTCAAGTAGTATTTTCTGAATCCCGAGAGAGCTGGTCGCAACCAGCATCACCCATGAGAATCTTTCTACCAGATCGTTGACCGGATCGAGTATCTCACCAGGTGAAAAATTAACCCCGACACCGGCGGGTTGCACGGCAAATTCTGTCCCCTGAGCTACCGAGATGACACCGTTTAGTGTGCGTGCAATGCCAAATCCAATCAGTGCACGCGTCAGTGCGCTGTCAATCTGCGATTCACTGGACTGATCTATCGGCTTGGTAAAAGCAACCAAGACCATCAGCGCCATCAATACCGCCATCGACCCGTATTTGATCCACTTGTTCTGATACCACTTTACGGCGTCAGTCTGAGTAGATGGCACGGGCGCAGTTTCCTGAGGTGCGCTGCCTGTTTGTCTGGCTTGCGGTTTTGTCTGGGGTATATCAGAAGTATTTTCCCGCAAATAAGTTGCCTGGCGTCTTCTGGACTGTCGCTCCTCAAGAGGTTTGCGATCATCATTGGCCACACGCTGACGATTGCTCATATCACGCTCGGCGTCTTTCAACGCACCGGAGGCACGCTCAACGGCTTTGCGGGCATTACTCTTCGAAAAGGCACGCGGCGGCTCACTGCGTCTGAGCGAATCGAAGTCGCTGCGGCTTGCGGGCTTACTTGCCTTGATGACGCCGGAACGCGTGCGTGGGCGCGTGTCGGTGCCTTCAGGCTGCAGTTGATGTTTCATGTTGTCTCGACTGTGTATCAATCAGCGGATTGGTGCTATACCGACGGCATCGTAAAGCTGACTTAAGAAAACCGTACTTTGGGCGCGCGCTTTTTCTGCGCCCTGCGACAGTACTTTGGCAATCTCGTCGGGTTTTGCGATCAGCTCTTCGTAGTGTTCCCTGGGTTCACTGAGTAATGAGTTTAGATGCTCAAACAGAGTTTGTTTCATTTCGCCCCAGGCGATGCCATCAGCGAATTGCTGCCGCACATCTGCGGTTTGTTCAGGGGTGGCAAATGCACGATAAATTTCAAACAGGGTGTTGCCATCAGCTTCTTTGGGCTCACCAGGCTCCTGCGAATTGGTTTTGATTTTCATGATCAGTTTGCGCAGTTTTTTTTCTGGAGCGAACAGCGGAATAGTATTGTTGTAGCTTTTGCTC
Source organism: uncultured Granulosicoccaceae bacterium (assembly GCA_938008205.1). Lineage (GTDB taxonomy): Bacteria > Pseudomonadota > Gammaproteobacteria > Granulosicoccales > Granulosicoccaceae. The sequence continues at coordinate 13,745 of CALLLY010000085.1, read as the reverse complement.
ATTTTACGACCATCCAGCCCGGCCAGTATTGAGGCGGATTCAGCAACTTCTGCCTCCGGCAACACAAAATGATCACCGTAATGATGGTTAAATCGTTGCGCTATATCGCGAGCCATTTCAATGTGTTGCACTTGATCGCGACCCACCGGAACCTTATGCGCCTTAAACATCAGGATGTCTGCGGCCATCAGCACCGGGTAGCTGAACAGCCCCATGGTTATGCCGCGATCCGGATCCGGTGATCCAGCTTCCTCATTCTCCTGCACAACCGCCTTGTAGGCGTGAGCACGGTTCATCAATCCTTTGGCGGTCTGGCAAGTCAGCAGCCAGGTCAATGCCGGGATTTCGGGAATGTCAGACTGGCAGTAGAAAACCGCCTTGTCAGTATCGAGACCCAATGCGATCCACGTCGCTGCGATTTCCAGCCGCGATTGTCGCACCGCCCTGGGATCATAGCTTTTGATCAGTGCATGCAAATCCGCCAGAAAATAGAAATTTTCTGTATCTTCTCGCTGGCTGGCTTCAATGGCGGGTTTGATCGCACCGGCATAATTTCCAAGATGGGGCGTGCCGGTGGTGGTGATTCCAGTTAGGTAGACCTGTTTCATCCAGGCGTTTTTCTCTCTTTTTTTGCGGTATTACCGACTAAACATGTTACCAGCAGTTCATACAAAAAATCTTACTAAACAACTGCCTAGCTCATTCTTTTATTACGAATTCTACATAACTGCCGGATTCCGCCACTTTTTTGCCAACAAATTCACGGTTATTGAAGCCGAATTAAAATTCAGTGAATTATTGCAGCAAATCAGTGGCGATTAAGCAGTCCTGGCCGATACTTGTTCTGACGCTGCTGTTTTCTGAATCGTTCATTTTTTGATACATTCAAATACGCCCGATAGTGGGGCGGATGTTTGTGTGTCATCGCAACTATGGACGCAACAGCACGCAGCCAAACCCGAATTGGTATTAAACCCGATGGACAACCGTAAAATCAGAGGCACTCGTCCGGAACGAGTAAAAAAAGTGGCTCTGGTGCACGACTGGCTGCCGCTTGTTGGCGGAGCCGAGCGCGTGTTGGAGCAACTGCTGGCGATCTATCCGCAAGCAGATCTTTACACCTTGTTCGACTTCCTGCCTCGTGAGCAAGCGCCGTTTCTCGCCGGTCGTAACGTCTACCACAGCCGGCTGCAGAAAATCCCTTTCTCCAAAAAGCTGTATCGGCATATGCTTCCGATGCTGCCCATGGCTATCGAGCAGTTCGACCTCAGCAGCTATGACCTGGTGATTTCGTCCAGCTCGGCAGTCGCCAAGGGCGTTATTACGTCCCCCGACCAGCTTCACGTTTGCTATTGTCACTCGCCAATGCGCTACGCTTGGGATTTACAGTCCCAGTATCTTGCGCAAACCGGACTGACGAAGGGCATTAAATCGACTCTGGTTCGTTATGTTCTCTACCGAATGCGTCTCTGGGACGTGGTATCGAGTAACCGGGTGGACTCTTTTATCGCCAACTCAGGCTACATCCGAAACCGCATTTACAAAACCTACCGACGCGAGTCTTCGGTGATTTACCCGCCAGTGGACATCAACCGCTTTGAGGCTCGTCACGACAAAAGCGAGTTCTACCTCGCCGCCAGTCGCCAGGTGCCGTACAAGCGCATTGACCTGATCGCCAGCGCCTTTCGCGCTATGCCCGACAAAAAGCTGGTCATTATCGGTGACGGGCCGGAGCACAGGAAAATCAAAGCACTGGCAGGCCCGAATGTTGAAGTACTGGGATATCAGCCGGACGCTGTTTTACAGGATTATATTGGCAGAGCCAAAGCATTTATCTTCGCAGCCCAGGAAGATTTCGGTATTTTGCCGGTAGAAGCACAGGCATGCGGTACCCCTGTGATTGCCTACGGTCGCGGAGGGGCACGCGAAACAGTACTGGATAAAATTACCGGCTTACTTTTTGAGGAGCAAACAGAAGAGTCACTAATTGACGCGGTCTCCAGATTCGAGCGATTGCATAAAAATTTCAGAGCCGATGTCATCAGACAGCATGCGAGTAATTTTTCTATCGAGAAGTTTCGCGCGGAAATCGAGCGCCACGTTAACTCACTGCTGACAGAGCAGGCCAAAACCGCCGTGCAGCCAACACCACCGAATGGTGTAGAGCACATGCGCAAGTTCCTGCAGTAATTACGCAGTCAGCATTTTACGCAATACTGTTACAGTCGCAGGCAGTGACTTCTCAGCTCTTAATCGTCGCGATCACTGCTTCTGTGATTGCCAATAACCGGGATCAGGACAATTTTTAAGGCACTCGGCGCAACATTCAGTGGTGCACTGATCACTTTAGTGTGTCACTTTTTCACCCTGATGTTCCTTGCCAGGATTCTGGAAAAGGAAACCATGGGGCTGTACTTTATTGCCGTGATGGTGACGTTCCTGCTGAAGTTACTTAGTGACCTTGGCGTTGACCTGGCCTTTGTTAAACAATACCCCGAAGAATCCGACGAAGGCCGCAACAGCCTGCTGCGCAGCGCTATTGGTATCCGGGTTCTTTCCTGTACCGCAGTTTCATTACTTTATGTACTGGTCGAGAGCAGCGGCATTGTTTCTTTTATCAATCTAATCGCCGATGTCACACTGCTGACGCTATTGCTGTACTGGTTGCACAGTTTCCGCGAGCTTATTCTCAGATTACTGCAGGCAGAACAACAGTTCGGCGTGTACGCAGGTACACAAGTACTGGCAGCGCTGTTAAAGGCCGCATTGGTGTTGTGCCTGTTGTTAGTTACCGATGTGTCGGTAAAACATGTATTAACCATCGAGATAATTGCCTTTCTTGCCTCCATTCTCTACGCCGCCGGCCGAACTCGTGAAAGGCTTGCTGCGGCACTGGGAGCCAGGTTCAATGGTGGCAAAGAGATTTTGAAGTTTGGCTATCCGCTGTATCTGAATGCATTGCTTAACCTGGGCAACGAGCGAGTATCCCAGTACATCGTGGCTGGATTCGGCGGCCCACTGGCGATGGCTTATTTCGGGATCGCCGAAAGATTGTCAGACGCAGGGACCCGCTTGTTCGAATCATTCGTCAACGTTTATTACCCCACTCAAACCCGCCATTTTGCTGATCAGAATACCGATGAAGCAACCAGCTTTGCAGATCGCTCGCTGTTGTGGATTTCATTCATTATCTGCAGCGGAATCGTTGCCTTCGCCATTTTGCGCGAACCGGTCATCAAGATATTTTTCACCGAAAAATATCTCAGCGTGGCCACCGCCGCGACGATGTTTTTCGCTGTGTTGCTCTTGCGTTCACTGCAAACACTGATGGGATATTTTGGCGTTGCGGCTGGTGAGAAATTCCTGCCCGTTAAGGTCAGTTTGGTATCAAGCGTGTTTAACGTCGCCCTGTGCTTTTTGTTTTTCAAGTGGTATGGCTATCAGGGAGCGATAGCTGCTCTGGTACTCACTCAACTGCTGATGAATTTTCTTTACTATTTCTGGCTCAGTAAAGCGGGATTTAATCTGAACCTCTCACCCATCGCACTGAATGTGCTGCTGTGCCTGGGGGCAACCGCGACGGTGTTTTTCCTGTCAGATAAATTCCTGTTGTCGATGGTAGTTTTCCCTGTATTTGTTATTGCATGCCTGTTATCCACACCACAACTGTTCCGGGATCTTCAATTTGTTCTGGGTAAACTTGTCACCACATTTAACGCCCGCTTTTATCCAAACACGAATAAAGCGCTGTAAAATAAACTCATGAAAATTCTGTTTCTAACACCCTATCTGCCCTACCCGCTCAACAACGGTGGCTTGATTCGCGTTTTCCATTTGCTGATCAATATCGCCGCGCGTCACGAAGTGACCTTGCTGTGCATGGAACCTGACAATGATATGCAAGCCGCCGGGATTGAGGTGATCAAATCCCATGGCATCCATATCCAGACAGTACCGGTCTCGGCCAATCAGAAAAAATCCAGTAAACGTTACTATCAACTGCTGTCTTTGTTTTCGAAGAGAACCTACCAGTATCACCAGTATTACTCTGATGAAATGCAAACGGCGATCACCGATCACCTGTCGACCAATCAATATGAATTACTAATGGTCGAATTTTCGCAAATGGGTTACTACGACATCACCACAGATATTCCCAGCTATATCGATCAACACAATGTTGAATACGAAATTATGCAGCGCACTTATGAAACCGAGAAAAGTCCACTGCGCAGACTGTTAGCAAAGTCTGAATGGAAAAAATATCGTGACCACGAAATCGAAAACTGTGAAAAATTCACCAGTTGCCTGACTACTTCAGAGCGAGATGCCAAAATCCTCGAGCAACGTTCTCCCAAATTAAATTGCCATGTTATTCCTAATGGCGTTGACAGTGATTTTTTCAAACCGGGTAATCAACTGATCGATCCGAATGTCATTCTTTTTACCGGCACTATCAGCTACTACCCGAATACCGAAGGAATACTGTGGTTCCATAAGCACATCTGGCCGCTCATTAAGCAGAAGAATCCAGACGCCCGGTTTTGTATTGCAGGTAAAAGTCCACCACCTGAAGTGGAAAGCCTGGCTGAAAATGACAGCAATATTATTGTTACCGGGCCAGTCGATGATATGCGGGAGTACTATGCGCGCGCAGCGGTAGTTGTTGTACCACTACGGGTCGGGGGCGGCACAAGGCTTAAAATTCTGGAAGGCATGGCAATGCAAAAAGCCATCGTCTCAACCACGCTAGGTGCCGAAGGGATAGACTATACTGACAACAAAAACATTATCCTGCGAGATTCACCAGAAGATTTCGCAAATGCTGTTGTGGAAATTATGAACAATCCAGAGATGCGAGAGGGGCTGGAAAGACAGGGAAGAATCCTGATTGAAGAGAAGTACGACTGGAAGGCGGTGAGTTCTAAGTTATGTGATGTCTTTGAATCAGAAGTGAAAGCCGCTTAACTCAAAGCGCTTACTCCCCGGCATAAATAATACGGCCAGTAAAAGACTGGCCGACTCTACAGCGTTACAAATCCGCTATCTGTTTCCGTAAAGCTCCACTTTCTCGCCGCCTACCATAGCGGTTTTAATTTTCACCAGGTTTCGAACCAGTAACAGATACCACTTTGCATAGCGTTTTTTTCCAAACGGGAAGAAAATTGCAGTGAGTCCTGCCGCTCCCACCACCTGCGCAATGACAAAAAGGCCGGTTTTATAAAACGACATGCCAGTTTGTTTTGACCATAAGTAGTTCCAGTGTGTTTGCCCGATTCTGACATTTTGTTTTTTCAGGTAAGCCATATTCAATCGATGTGGCTCAACCGTTTCAGAAACCACTGCCCCATTATCAAACACCAACTTTCCACCTGCCTTATAGATTCGGTGAAAAAAATCAGTATCTTCACCTCCGGTTTTTCCGAATACCGGATCAAATCTATACCCTTTATCCACAACCCATTCAGACCGCAACAACGCGTTGGATGTTGCCCCCTTCTTAAGTACTGCCCCGGTGGCATGCTTATCTTTACCAAACATGTCACCCTCGGCTATCCAGTCTGGCGTCGGTTCAGGGTAATGCACATTAACCACTCCAAATACCGCATCAGCCTGGTAACGTTGCATAGCCTGGTAAAGTGATTCTATCCAGTCGGGCTCAGCCCATTCATCATCATCAATAAAAGCCAGCAGCTCACCCGAAGCATTTTCCATCGAAGCATTGCGTACGGCAGCGAGGTTACGTTCGGCGTTGATTTGATAATTTATGGACACTGAACCACCCTCTACAGACTCGCAGATTTCACGCCCGGATCCATCGACATCATTATCAACGACAACTATTTCAAGATTGCAGTCGTCCGGCAGATTCTGATTAACCAGACTTTTCAGTGTTTTTTCCAGTGTCTTACGTTTGTAAGTACACAGACAAACCGATATCAACATGGGATTAACCAGTGAGCTTAAAGTTGATGACACGCGCCAGATCGTAATTGGTAATATCTACCGGCGCTGGTAAAACTTCCTGTTCACACAATTCCTGATAATTCAAAACGGGAAAATCGTCTTCCGGATACACGACTGAAATACGACGATTACCAATCTCATTTGCGATTTGTAGCTGATGATCATCTGAAAACTCACCATACTGACTAACACGCGGCACGAAGATCACTTTCTTTTTATATTGCAGCATTAGATTCAGACTACCGATCCCGCAATGACTGATAACCAAAGCACTTCGACGCACCAGGTTTTCCATCTCAGCACGAGGTATTAACTTCACTACCTCGCCATAAGCCGGATGCATACCCACGTCGCTTGCGCCTGTTTGTACAAACCATTCACATCGATCGTCATGGTACAGCGGCTCTTGTTCTATATACTGCTGCAGTCGAGTAAACGGGTAGTCATTGGTGCCCATTGTCACCAAGATCAAAGGCCTGGCCATAGTACTCTATTCCGGAATGTTGTTCGGCCACCGAACTCCACTGACATAAAAACGAGTCGTAGAGTCCGAATTTTTTTATTAGCTTGCCGGAGTTTGAAAGCTCTGTCACACGCGACATCGTATCCAGAAACACAAACCTCGTTCTTAAAAGCTTTGCCAGTAATGCAAACGGCAGACATATAGGCCCACCGGTACTAAACACTGCCTGCGGTTTTTCAACAGCAAATATTCTTATGGCTGAGAAAAAGTTGAACAAATGAATAACCGGATTATGCTGCGTATCACGAATCGTATGGACTCGTGCGAAGTGCTCACCATCCAGCATATTTTTATTACTCACCAGCACCAGCTGTTGCTCTACCGTGCTGGTAGCGCAAATGGCCTGAGTCAGGTGCCCGCCACTCGAGGCGATCACCAGTATTACAGGATTACGTGCCATATCCCCCCTCCTTAAACGAATACTATCCCGGTTGAGCAGCAACCGGCGGCGGGGGATCTTGCGTTCTCCTGTCCCGAATGGCCCTGAAAACCGCATCGAGATTAGGCCTCTGTGCCTGGGAGTAGAGAATGTTCATCATTGCCATCACCATAATTACCCACACAAAGTGCAGACCATGAACAAAGGATGTTTCAAGACAGTTATGCAATAGCGCATAAGCGATCAGCGCTGCCGACATCGGGTCTGATGAGTTTCTGGTTAACATCAAAAAGATCAGCAGCATCACCAGCCAAAAAACAGTTGGGATAACACCCAGTTCCATACAGAGATCGACAAAACCACTGTGAGCAGTGTGCAATAGCTGGTAGTAACTGTACTTTATGTCCAGTGCTTCAGGTACCGCGCCAACTCCCCAGTATGCGCCATACGCGGTACCAAACATCCAATTGTCTTTCAGATCCGCCAGCAAGTGGTACCAGATACCCGTTCGGCCGGTCAGCGCTTCTTCAGGCAATATACTTCGATAATATTCAATCGGTTGCTCTCCCAGACCAATCAATGCCATCGGAATAAAGACAATAATAAAAAGCCACAGAAAAACCACACTGATAGAGACATAACGAACCAGATGCTGTGAAAACATCAGCATTGGTGCAAGCAACAACACAAAGCCGATCGGTGTTTTTGATCCACTCAATATCAGAAGAACAAACCATCCACAGGCACAGATCAGGGCAGTTTTACGTTCCTTTGGAGTTTCAGCGTAATATCGAAATACCGCCACCGAAATCAGTAAAAATGCACCGGCGATGCCACCGAATTCATTTTTTGCCGGATGGAGTCCCGTGAACTTGTTAAACACATCAAAGGATATCCAGGGCACCAATAGAAATGCCGCCTCATAGATAAGCAAAAATATGGAGAAGAACTGCAGGTAACCTACAAAGCGGTTCTGCGACCGTGCAATGACGATTGCACCTGCCACAGAAGTAAACAGTAGTACCTGTCGAACGGCACGTCGCATCGTATCCGATGGATGATCAGACCAGAAATATGAGGCAATCAGAAAAAGCCCGAACAACATGACTGGCAACAGCACATTCATGTAAGCACGCAGCAGATTCCGCGATCTGATGATGAACAGCAAGCACGCCACTGTGAAAACCGGCAGTAGCAACTGCTTCCAGAGTGCAGCACCCGAACTTACGATTTCAAGTCGCATTTCGAGATCACGGGCCATCAATCCGGCCTTCGATTTCAGATCCGGTGTAAAGGCCTTGGTGACCCAGCCCAGCAACAGAAACAGGGGCAAGCCCTGCATAATCCGTTGCAGTTTGTCTCTGGACATGCGAAGGGGTCCGCTAGCGGACCCCGGATAAGTATGGCTTGCGCGCACGGCTAATCCGACCTGTTCTAGGCGTTGCCGTAGCTATAGTAAGAGTAGTATGTACCGCCCATCTCAAGCTGGTTCAATACCACGCCTACCACCGGTGCTTCAACACGCTGCAGTGACTGCATGCATCGGCTAATATGCTGGTAAGGGGTTGAACGGGCTCTAATAGTGTAAATCACTGCGTCAACATAGCCGGACAGCACTAATGGATCACTGACTGGAAGTACCGGAGGAGCATCCAGGATAACGTAGTCGTACTTTTTGGCCGCCTCTTTGACATGCGATTGAAAGCGCGGTGAGCTGATCAGTTTTAGTGGATTAAGAGGTGTAAAGTTGGCACACAACAGATCGAGATTGTTGTCGATGCCGATAACGCATTGCTCGAGCAATGCCTCTGCAGACAGCACTTCACGTAAACCCATATCGGTTTTGTTTACACCAAACATGGTACTGACGCCACGGGTTCGCAAATCGCAGTCGATCAACAGCGTTCGGCCAACGTTAGCATAGCTATAGGCGAGATGGCCGGCGATTGTTGATTTACCTTCCCCGGCAATCGTGGATGTGACCATGACCGTCTTATGCGGCTTATCGACACGGTCCAGCATCAATCCGGTTCTAACGGTATTTACCGCCTCTTTAAAGATCGCACCCTCTTTAGAGCGTTCGTTGTCGTCCTGAGAGTTAAGGACGATGGGACGCACGAAACCTTTCTTAATACTTGGCAGAGAACCGAGCAACGGTAATCCAATTCTCTGATCGACATCTTCACCGTCACGAATCCCGGTATTAAACAGCTCACGCATGATGTAGTACAGCATCGACAGCATCAGACTGCCCAAACCAGCCAACAGGAACAACACCGCTTTCTTCGGCTTGGAAGGCTCCAGCGGATCTTCAGCAGGAGTCAGGATTCGAGCATGTGCACTCTGCAAATCAACTGTTTCTGTGGTTTCTTTTGCTCGTTCGTAAAAAAGATCAAGCAGGCGTTTGTTGGAGTCAACCGAACGCTGCAGTTCGAGGTACTTGCCCTCTTTACGAGTGGTAGAGAAGAATCTTTGCTCAGCTTCAGAGATCCGACGCTTGATGTCGCTTTCTTCCGCAAGAGCGGCGTTGTATTCGAATTCGATAGTTTCAACTATTCGGTTAACCTGACCACGTAATCCCGACTGAGCGGTTCTTAAATCAGAAGTTGCAGCCAGCATTTTCGGATGCTGCGGCCCATAGGTTTTAGAAACTTCTGCGCGCTTGGTTTCTGCAGTAGCAACGTCAAGCTTCAGTTTCTGTGCAACGCTATCCGATTGGACTGATGGCATTGAGCTTAAAGTCCCATTCTGCCGCGCGTTCTGTACCTGGTTACGACGGATCGTTGCCTGCGACAATTTGGCTCTCGCCTGTACAAGTTCCGCTCTTAGCGCCTGCAGTTCTGTGGTGTTGAGGTCATTGATGCTCTCAATGTTAATGACCCCTTCCTGCTCTATATACTCCGACAGTTGCATCTCGGAATTGGTCAACTCACCCTTCAGCACTTCTACCTGCCCGGCAAGCCACGAAGCAGCAGTTTTAGTTCGCTCGAGTCTGGCTTCCAGATCCGCTTCAATGTAGACCGCCGCGTGTTCGTTCGCTACATCACGCGCCAGTGAAGGCGATGGTGCTTCGAAACTGATGTCAACCAGTTGCGTCTTGCGCATAGGAGAAATCATCAGTCGCTTACTATAATCTTTGATTAACTCGCGACGGCCCAGTTCAGTTTCCACTTCTGAATCGACAACCTGTTCTCCCATGCCAAACAGACCGAGAGTTTTATCCCGCAATGACGCCAGACCAGGCACTTTATCAACTAAACCATCTTTGTCCTGAAACGCCTCATGGTTTGCAAGGTTTAATCGCTTAACAACCTTTTCCGCCAGCGGCCGTGATTTCAACACTTCAAACTCAGTGGAAAGATACTCTTCACTTTGGGTATCCAACCCGTACAATGATTCAACATCAATCACCTGACTTTCTTTCTGCTCAATCTGAACGGTCGCAGTTGCTTTGTACTGCGGGGTCAGACTGTTAAGAATCAGGTAGGATGCAATCAGAACGGTCAGAACAAATAGCGCAATACGCCATTTGTTATCCATTATCGTCTGCACATATCGTTCAAGATTGAAGTTAACTTCGTCTTTCTTGAATTCAGTGAGAGTGCTGTCTAGCGGGTGAAGTGATTTCATAAAAAACTGATCGCCTTAGAAAAAGCCTTCTGGCACGTTTATGGTGTCGCCCGGGTATACGGGGTCGCGCATGCGAATTCTGCCTTGCTGCTGCTGACCATCAATATCTCGCGATACCTCAATGCGTCTTTTTGAAGCTCGTCCGGTGAAGCCACCGGCCAGAGCGATTGTCTTTTCCAGTGTCAGGCCGGACTGGTATGGATAGTTACCCGGACGCTGCACTTCACCACTAACAAAGATCTGCAGATATTCCGATACCGAGATAATGTCACCAGGCAATACGGCATCTGTTGAGCGCATGCTGAACTGTTGAGACACTCCATTAATGACACGCGTCAGGATGATTCGTTCTTTTGATGCTTTCTCTGAAAAGCCACCTGCCAGCGCAATAGCTTTATCAAGTGTCAATCCAGGCTTGTAGGCAAATCCGCCGGGGCTGTTCACCTCTCCGTTCACGAACACCTCGCGATACTCGGCAACTGACACTCTGACATCCGGGTTAACCAGGTAAGCACCGGTGAGTTCACGGGTAATCGTGCCCTCCAGATCCGACACTGACAAGCCCTGAGCATTGACTGCTCCAAGCAACGGAAAGTTAATAACGCCTTTCGCATCCAGCTTGACGCTCATCGAAAGATCCGGTTCACCAAAAACGGTAATCGAGACCTCATCCCCGGGGCTCAGCGTATAATCATCCTGAGCAAAAGACACGCACGCCCAGAGACAAAAAAAGATTCCTGTAATTTTCTGTATCATTGAATTCATCTTTTTACCCATGCAGTGAAAACGTACGCAGTCTAGTTTCGTCACTCTGACTGCCAACTGAAATCACCTTCCTAACCGGATTAACCCTGAGAAACTGCCGAACAGACTGTCACTGCCTGCCGCAGACAGACGTCACGAACATTCAGTAGTGCCTGGCCTCAGACTGTGCACAAGGATCCGGGAGCCTCGGTGAATGCTCGGAGAGACAGATGGCACTCCACACCCACTGTTTCGGCCACTGGCCGGACATGTGTAATTCAAATGCCTCAAAAGTACTCAGCACCGGAAGCGAGCAAGACCTGCCGCACAGTTTCACGAGATGACACAGGTTATCGCTGGAAATCCACTGCTAAAAATGTGATTGGACTCACAATAATACTGCAATTTGATGGCGTCAGGACTTACCCATCGTTAAGAAAGGATTCTTATTTCATCAGTCATTGACATGAAACGTCGATTGGCAGGTCAGTGGCCCTGAGTCTCGCTCAGCGGAGCCATGGCTTTATTGATTTTGGCCAGATATTCAAACAAGGCTTTGTGGGCATCCGGGTTGGCAGATTTCAGCGCATCAGATCGGGATTTAAACGCCATGACTTCGTCGTTGTGATCGCGCAATAAAGACGCGAGCATCGATGACTCCTGCTCGGTAATATCCAGATTAAACTTCTTCTTTTTAGTCTCGAGCATTGTCATATAGTCAAAATGACGACGCTTGGTGGTCTCCATCGCATTGTAGCTGCGCATGGCAGATTGATAGCTTGATTTATGCTCCACCTGCTTAGCCGCCTATGTAAGACATTTCCACCTTGGGGCGCAGTACCGATTCTACCGTTCTGGTTTCGGAGTACCGATCGCGGCGACGTGCCCAAAGCTTACGCAACCGTTGCTCGATTTCGACGTCAGAGGATTCCGACCGAACTAACGACATTAGATCAAAACCATCCGCTGCAAACAGACAGGTATACAGCTTGCCGACAGCAGACAGTCGAGCCCGGCTGCAATCTCCGCAGAAAGGTTCCGATACCGACGATATCACCCCGATTTCTCCACCGCCGTCAGTATACTTCCAGCGCTTGGCCACTTCGCCCAGGTAGTTCGCCTCGACCGGTTCAATCGGTAACTCGGCGTTGATCACGTCGACTATCTGTTGCGCGGTCATCACTGCATTGTCATGCCACGCGTTGGTATTGCCGACGTCCATAAACTCAATAAACCGCAAAATTTGTCCGGTGCCGTGAAAGTACCTGGCCATCGGCACGATGCTGTCTTCATTCATACCGCGCTTGACGACCATATTGACTTTTACAGAGTCAAATCCGGCAGATGCTGCGGCTTCTATACCATCCAGTACTTTCTTAACCGGTACACCGACATCATTGATAGCTTTAAAGGTTTCGTCGTCCAGTGCATCGAGACTGATGTTGACCCGACCCAGGCCTGCGGATCGTAGACTTTGAGCGCGTTTTTCAGACAGTAGCACGGCATTGGTAGTAAGGCTGATATCGTCAATGTTATCGACGGCAGCGATTCGTTCGATCAGATTTTCAAGCTCGCTGCGTACCAGCGGTTCTCCACCAGTCAATCGAATTTTACGTACTCCAAGACCTGCAAAGATCTTTACCAGCCGCTCGATTTCCTCGAACGTCAGTAACTCTTTTTTTGCCAGAAACTGATAGCCACGACCGAAGACTTCCTTCGGCATGCAGTAAACGCATCTGAAATTACATCGATCAGTAACAGACACACGCAAGTCATGCAGTTGTCTGCCCAGTGAGTCGACTATCGCCTGCTCTGCCATGTTATTTCCGACCTTGTCCCAAAGAGGTATTTTGCCATCAAAATGCTGACAAAAACGTTAACCCGCATACCACAATACTGCCGAATCCGGCTACCCGCCACCCCGTTGATATCTCAGGTCGAAGTATCTCATGGTCTCATCCACCTGCTGCTGCGACAGCCCTTCAAAGATAAACTCAATAACAAGGAAGGGCAGCGAGATTGAAGCGATTTTCCGAAACTTTTGATCGCTGATAACAAGTCGCATCGTGCCAGCGCCAAGACTGGATTCAATGCCTGAGTTGTTTGTTTCAAAGCTTCGACCGTTGAGGGCAGCCGGCAGAATACGGTCGAATTCTTCACGGTTGAAACCCATCTCCCGGCTGAAGGTGATTTTTTCCATATGTCAGCCGCCGGCAACCGGCGGCCAGATTGCCACCACATCACCGGGTGATATTAACCCTGGCTGAGCTCTCTCGTCCTCTCCAAAATAAACACCGTTGATCAACACCAGGTGCGCACTTGCGTGTGGCACCCTGAAGTGATCAATAACGTCATACAGAGTTGCCTGTTCATCGACTTCGACTTCAACGGCATTGTCCACCGCTTCAGATGGCAGCAGATTTTGCAAAGTTGCATACAACTTGAAAGTTATTTTCATTAAACCGGGGCAGCCTGTGCCTGCGCACAAGAAAGGTAAGCTTC